>JBBSMS010000051.1:0-21512 GCA_038233055.1 Nitriliruptorales bacterium | reverse complement strand
GGCGCGAGACTCCACCGTCGCGGCAACCAGACCATCGGCCACCGACACCGGCGCCTCGACCGGTAAAAGGGCGACCTCGTCGACGGGCTGGCCACGGGCAACCGGCGACGCCGTCGACCACACCAGCACCGTCTCCGACACCGAGTTCAGCGCAACCGCAACGATCAGCGCCGCCAGCGCAGCCACGACCACACCAACGATCACCAACAAGGGCCGTCGGCGACGGGCAGGTTGGGCCAGACCGGTGACCGAGCCGGAGCCCGTGCCGGGGCGGGTGGACGTGGAACCGGTCACAACCGGGGGCGTCATGGTCGACCTCGATGCCGTTGAGGGGGGTCACGGCGCGGCTTCACGGCAGGTAGCCGTGTCGTCGACGATCCGAACCTACACAGGGCGTCCGGCACGCGCGAGGGTGACCCTCACCAACAGAAGGGCGAACTACAACACCGAGTGTGACAAGCACTCTCGGATTCGTGGTCAGCCACGCGGCCTGTTCGTACGCCTGATCCACACGATCTCGGCGTCGTGCCATCGATACTCGACGACCCCGTCGGCTTCCCGTCGAGCGGTCGCCGGCAGCTCCTGCAGATCCCGCTCGTCTAGCTCTAGGCGCTCGGTGATCATCCCGAGCGATACCCAATAGTCCGGGTTGACAGCCGGACGTCCGCTGGCTGTCGCCCACGCTGATACCTCCGGCCAATGCCAAAGGAGGATCCGCGGACCGACGTAGACCGGTCCGGGCATCGGGGACTGCAGGCGCATCATCTCGTGGACTCGCTGGATCCTGGTCAAACCCATGCGGGCCACGATCACGCCAGCCGTCACAAGATCGTCGACGTCCAGCATGCGTCCCATCGCGGGTGACGATAGCCCTCAAACCTCAACCTCGAACGCGCTCGTTATCATACTACAATATGTTTCATCGGTCAGGACCGCAAGGGATTTCGTCACGGTGTCACACGGGGGTGTCGATCCTGCCCCTCTGTTGGTAGGCACCCCCCGCGAGACGCGCACGCGGGACCGGATTGGGACTGGAGCCAAGACATGGAGACCATGCCAGCAACGATGAGCGTCGAAGACGCCGCGGTGATCTTGGGGGTAAGTCGTCGGGCGGCATACCGGGCCGCGACCAAAGGCGAGCTGCCAACGGTCAGGATCGGCCGTCGACTGCTCGTCCCCTCAGCCAAGTTGTGCGAGTTGCTCGGTCTCGACTTCCATCTGGAGGCCGATCCAGGCACGAAGGTCAGCAGCGCCTCTTCAGTGACGTCATAGCGATGGCCGGGACGATCTACAAGCGCTGCACATCGTGCGGACGCAAGGTCGACGACCGTTCATGCGACCGCTCCGGCTGCGAGGGTGCACCCTTCACGTGGGCCTTCAGCGTGTCGCTTGGCCGACGTGGCGACGGATCTCGCCGCCGGGTCCTGAGAAGCGGGTTCGCTACGAAACGCGAGGCCCAAGCGGGCCTCGACGAAGCGCGAACCAACTCAAGTTCGTCCATCGCCCGCAACACCAGCCTCACCTTCGGCGACTACCTCATCGAGCGCTGGCTACCTCGTACTCGTACAACCGAGAAGACCCGTCGGGACCGTGAGCAACACATGCGCTCCTACGTCATCCCGCGATTGGGTGCCACACGCCTCGTGGACATCTCTGGCGACTTGCTCACCGAGATGTACGACGATCTGGCCGTGTCGGGTCGGACCACCAAGAAGGACCCTGTACTCGGCTGGGGACTGTCCGCAACCACTATCAGGCGCATCCACACCCAGCTGAACAAGGCCTTCAACGATGCGGTCCGCTGGGGCCTGCTGCAACACAACCCTTGTGTCCAAGCTGATCCCCCCTCGACCAACGAGGTCAAGGCCAGGGCGTTGGCGGCACGCACGGTCTACACGTGGAGCCAGCTCCGCAGCCTCCTCGACGAGGCGTCGGAAGACCGGCTCTTCGCAATGTGGCACCTCTTCACGTCAACGGGGATGCGCCGCTCCGAAGTGGCGGCGCTGCGCTGGGATCACGTGGATCTCCACCACGGGATGATCTCCGTCGTCCGCGCGGCGGTCGAGTCCCAAGGCGAGGTGCACGAGCACGAGATCCCGAAGTCCTCGGCCTCCCGGCGCGCGATCGACCTCGATGCGGCCGACATCGAAGTCCTGCGACAGCACCAGGCACTGCAAGACGCGGAGGCGGCACACGTCGGAGCATCGTGGCGAGGAACGAACCATGTCTTCACCTCGCCGATCGGCGGCCGCCTCTACCCGCCAGACATCACACGATGGCTCCACGATCTGACCGACCGGGCACGGCTTCCCCGAATACGGCTCCACGATCTTCGACACACCCACGCGTCGCTGCTGCTCAAGGCCGGTGTTCCTCCCAAGGTGGTCACGGAACGCCTCGGCCACTCAACGACGGCCTACACCCAGGATGCCTACCAGCACGTGATGCCAGGAATGCAGCGCGACGCGGCTCGGATCTTCCACCGGCATCTCGGCAACAACAACGACGAGGAAGGACCAGCCCAATGAACGTCACCACGAGCACCCGGATGTCTAGTGGTATCGCAGAGGTATCAGGGAGCACGCGACCACGTGCCGAGGGGCGTAGTTGCCACCAGCGGAACATGCCTCTGAGCAGGGATAACACCATCAGAAATGGAGAAGCAGTGAGGTCGACTCAAGTCGCCAGCCTGTCCGCTTTCGAGGCGGGCGCACTCGGCCGGACTATGCGATCCCTCCAAGGTGCGACCGCTCAGGGTAGCCATCGTGGCCAGACACCGTGTCGGCGGCCGGGCTCGTTGGGTCCGCCACTGTCGCCGTTGCAACGGGTAGCAGTCGCGACGTCCGTCCACAGGCCCACCGATGACCGGAGGGTCCGCATCATGGATGAGCTCGAACTGCCGCCGTTCCCATCGTTCTCCGGACCAGTCCCCCAGACGTGGGACGTCAGGACCACCCGGGGTCGGGCAGCGCAACGCCGACATCGCCTCGCGGTCCTGAACGGGGCCTGCCCCCAGTGCATTGGCGGGCCGGGTGACCGGGACTACCGCGATTTCCTTCGCGAACTGGCGCGCCCGCAGCCGTACGCCGAGTGGGGCCTCAGGACGGGAGGGACAGTGGTTGACCCCCGAAGGCGAACTCGCCGCCTTCGTCCACGGCCAACCGGAGGTGGACGACCGCGACGCCTTCGAGCACTGGGCCCGGACCGCCTTCACTGGCGTCGACGAGGCCTTCGCCCACGTCACCACGATCGAGGGCTCACCCTGGCCCCGGGCGTTGCTGTGGTTCGACGTCGACGACCGCCTGCACCTGGAGGCGCCGAGCCTCGATCGCTACCTCCACATCGAATGCACCCTCGAACACGTGTGGCCACCGGTGTTCCGCGGCCCTCGAATCTGCGCACCTCTCGATGAGCGGCTGGACGCACCGTTCCGACCACACTGGCCGACCCCACCAGCCGAGGCCACCGTGTTCCTTGGCCTGCATCAGTGATGCGCTACGTTGAGCATAATGCGCACCACACTGACGATCGACGACGACCTCGCGGCCCTCCTGGCCCGCGAGCGGGAACACACGGGCGAAACCTTGCGTGAGGTGACCAATCGGCTGCTCCGGCGCGGCCTGCAACAGGGCGCGACGGGACCTCGGATGGTCGAACTGCCGATCCTGGCCGGGCGGCCGCTGGTCGACGTGAGCGACACGTCGACGGTGCTGGCGGAACTGGACGACGCCCACGTCGAGGACACGAGGACCCCCTGAGCATCCTCGTCGACACCAACCTCCTCATCTACAGCGTCATGCCGGCCATGGACGAACACTCGACTGCGCGATCATGGCTCACGGGATGCTACGAGGACCCCGACGAGTTGGTCGGCCTGGCGTGGTCGACCTTGTACGCCATGACTCGCCTCGTGACCTCCAGACGGATCATGGGCGCCGCGGCGTTGTCCCTCGACCGGGCCTGGGACATCGCACGTCAGTTCCTGGACCAGGCCAACGCCAGACTCATCCAGCCCGGCTCCACCCACCGGTCCATCGCGTTGGAGTTGTTCGCCACACCGGGGCTGTCCTCCAACGACGTTCCCGACGTCCAGTTGGCCACGCTTGCCATCGAGCACGGCCTGACCCTGTGCAGCCACGACCACGGCTTCGCCCGCTTCGGTCGCCTCGCGTGGGTCGACCCACTGGACACCTGAAGGCTCGGAGCGCGCACGGTCCCGCCGTTGACGGGCCCCGCCGTCGACAACCGGAATCGGTCAGTCGTCGCGGTCCCCGGTCCCGTCGTCCTCGGCCCCGACGACGCGGAACTCGCGGTCCAACTGGACGTCGACCTCGCTGCCATCGTCGAGCGTGACCTCGACCTCGTAGTAGCTGTCCTCGTCGCCGACCTCCGTCTGGGTCACCCGCCCCTCGCCGAGATGGTCCAGCGCGGCCCGGCTGGCCTCATCCAGGGCAGGCCCCGTGATCGGCGTGTCCGAGTCGAACCCGCCGGACTGGGCCAGGGCCGCCGATCCGACGATGCCGAGGACCGCCGCGGCAGCGATGGTCGCGAGTATCTTCGTTCGACCGTGCATGTGCACTCCTGTGGTTGGTGGCCCCATCGTGGGACCACCACCTGACCGCGACCTGACTGCCGCACAGCCCCGTTCAGCGCAGGGTCAGGTGGTCCGCACAGGCTGCCGGAGGGAGGGCCACGTGAAACTGCTCCTGGTCGAGGACGATCGCAAGCTCGCGGCCGCGGTCCGCCGTGGCCTGGCCGACGCGGACTATGCGGTCGACGTGGCCCACGACGGCAACGACGGGGCCTGGATGGCCGAGGAGGGCTCCTACGACCTGGTGGTGCTCGACCTGATGCTGCCGGGGATGGACGGACAACGGATCTGCCGCCGCCTGCGCGACCGGGACGACTGGACGCCGATCCTGTTCCTGACGGCGCGCGACGGTGACCGTGACGAGGCCGACGGCCTGGACGCCGGCGCGGACGACTACCTCACCAAGCCCTTCAGCTTCCCGGTCCTGCTGGCCAGGATCCGCGCCCTGCTGCGCCGCTCGACCCCCGGCGCCGATGGCGGGCCACTGGTCGCCGGGGACCTCGAACTGGACCATGCAACCCGCCGGGTCCGCCGCGGCGAGGTCGAGATCACCCTGACCGCACGCCAGTTCGACGTCCTTGCCTTCCTGATGCGCCAGCCCGGCCAGGTGCTGTCCAAGGACCAGATCCTCGGGGGCGTGTGGCCCTTCGACTTCGCCGGGGACCCCAACATTGTCGAGGTCTACGTCCGCCGCCTGCGCACCCGCATCGACGAGCCGTTCGGGCGCGCCGCGATCCAGACCGTCCGCGGCGCCGGGTACCGACTGGCGCGTGACGGTGGCTGAGCGCCCGGCCCTCCCGGCCACGATCCGGTCCCGGACCACGCTGCTCGCGAGCCTGCTGGTCGCCGCACTGCTGGCGGTCGTGTCGGTGTCCCTGGTGGTGGCCCAACGCGCCCAACTGACGGGCGCGCTGGACGACACCCTCGAGCGCCAGTCCGCCGACCTGGTGGAGCAGCGTCGCGCCGGCCGGATCCCGGCCACCAGCGCCGACGACGACCTCGGCTGGCAGGTCCTCCGACTCGACGGTTCCATCCTGGCGGCGAGTGGCCTGCTGGCCGACGCCCCGCCCCTGCCGCGCCCGCCCGCCACGACGGACACGACCACGACGACGGACACGACCACCACGACGACCGCGCGCGCGACCGCACCTGGCGTCGAAGACCCGTTCCGCCTCCGCTCCCGCAACGTCGCGGTCGACGGCGGCACCGAGGTCGTGCACGTCGCGGGCAACCTCGAGGACGTCGACGACGCGGTGGCCGTCCTGGCGACATCGCTGGCCGTGGCCGTCCCCGTGACGGTCGTCGTGCTGGCCGGCCTGGTGTGGCTGTTGGTCGGTCGGACCCTGCGACCGGTGGAACGGATGCGTGCGGAGGTGGCCGCGATCACCGGCACCGGCCTGCACCGTCGCGTCCCGGACCCCGGCACCGACGACGAGATCGCACACCTGGCCGCGACGATGAACGACATGCTCGACCGGCTGGAGCACTCCGCCGCGACCCAGCGACAGTTCGTCGCGGATGCCTCCCACGAACTGCGCAGCCCGGTGACCCGCCTGCGCACCCAGTTGGAGGTCGCCGGGGCCGACGACGACGTCGGGGCACTGGTGACCAGCCTGCACCGGGACACGATCGAACTGGGCGACCTAGTCGACGGCCTGTTGTTGCTGGCGCGGGCCGACGACCCTTCCGCCACCCGACCGCGGTCGCCGGTGGACCTGGACGAGGTGGTGCTGGGCGAGGTGGAACGCACCCGGCGGCGGCCCGGGGTGGCCATCGACGTGTCCGGCGTCTCGGGCGCCGAGGTCCAGGGCGACGAACGGGCCCTGGCCCGCGTCGTCCGCAACCTGCTGGACAACGCCGTGCGCCACGCAACCAGCACGGTCGTCGTGACGTTGTCGGAGTCCGACGAGGTCGTCCTGGCGGTCGACGACGACGGCGCCGGCATCGCCCCGGACCAGGTCGAGGCGGTGTTCGAGCGCTTCACGCGCCTGGACGACGGCCGCACGCGCGATGCCGGCGGTGTCGGTCTTGGCCTCGCGATCGTGCAGGCGGTCGTGACCACCCACGGCGGTTCGGTCGCGGTCGACCCCGAGCACGGCCCCGGCACCCGCGTCCGGGTCCGGCTCCCGCGCGGGGAAACCGGACCCGTCGGTACCGCGACCGGGTGATCAGGCGTTCGGCGACCCGAGCGGGCCGGTCCCGGCACCGGCAGGGGCCTGGTCCATCGACACCAGCTCCTCGCGTCCACCACCGCCGCCGGACACGCTCAGGACCAGTACCGGCCCCACGCCGGGCGCGTACAACTTGAACTCCTGCACGTCCGGTTCGAGCGTGATTGTGTCCTTGGTCAGGAGGACGGAGTCGAACTGCCCGAACGGCGTCTCGGCCAGTTCCTCGACGCTCAGGACCTCGCCGTTGTCCTCGGCCTGGCCTTCGTAGAACTCCTGGCGGTAGGCCAGGCCCGGGCGTGGATCACCCGGCATGGCGATCCCCGGCAGGGCCCCGTCGACCCCGGCCTCGAACGAGCCGTCCCGGGTCGTGATCTCGCCGCCCTCGAACTCGGCCGTGTCCTCGCCCAGGTACCAGACGTTGCCGTCGCCGTCCTGGGCATACCAGTCGAAGGTGTCCTCGATGATCTCCCCGTCGAGGGTGACGGTGTCGCGGACCACGCGGGCGGTGACGCCGTTGGCGACCTCCTTTGTCTGGTCGGTCACGATGACGACCACGTCCTTGACCTCATCGTCCTCTTCCTCGCGGTAGGTCCATCGCGTCCCCGGGGCCATCGGCCAGTACGGGTTATCGATGTCGGTCGTGAAGTCGGCGGGGTCGAGGTCGACCGACTCGTCGCCCTGCGGCAACGTCGATGCGGCGTCCGGGCTCGCCGACGGCGTGGGGTCCGTGGGTGCCGGCGCGGGGGTCGACGGGACCGACGACGAGGTCGTGGCGGTCGCCGCGGCGGGCTCGGGTGTCGAAGCCGGCGCACCGGCGGTGGACGCGGTGTCGGACGTGGGCGCGCTGGCGGTCCCGGTTCCGCCGGAGCAGGCGGCGGCCGCGAGGCCGGCGGCCAGGACGAGGAAGGACAGTTGCGTTCGAACGAGCATGTCAGCACCTTGTCGGGGATCTCCCGACCGTGCCGAGCCCACCTGACGGGGCCCTGACCGTGCCACCTCCCGGACCGCACGGACCAGCGACCCGTCTTTCATGAGTCGGGGACGGGCCCCTCCGACCGGCCCGGACCGTCCCCGGTGTCGGCCTCGATGAAGACCTGGCCCGTGGCGGGCAGGCGGTCACGGATGCGCGTCTCCATGCGATCCAGCCGCGCGGCCACGTCGTCGAAGGTCAGCGACGCGTCCAGTTCGACCCGCATCGCGACCAGCAGGTCGTCTGGCCCGACGTACATCGTGCGCAGCTCGATCAGGCGCTCGAAGCTGGGTTCCTCGGCCACCGCGTCACGGATCGCCTCCAACTCGTCGTCCTCGGCCGACTCCCCGATCAGCAGGCTGCGCATCTCCATGGCCAGCACCACCGCCACGATCCCCAGCACGATCCCGACCCCGATGCTGCCGACGGCGTCGAAGCGGGTGTCACCGGTCAGGACCGACAGCCCCACGCCCAGCAGCGCACACACCAACCCGACCTCCGCCGCCGTGTCCTCCAGCAGGACCACCGCCGTCTCCGGCGTCTTGGTGTCGCGCACGAACTCCCACCACGTGGCCCCCTCGCGCCGGGTCTCCCGCGCCTCGCGCACGGCCACCCGCAGCGACGCCCCCTCCAGCACCATCGCCAGCAGCACGACCGCGATCGCCCACTCCGGCGACGTCAACGCCTCGGGTGCCTGCAGCTTGGTGATGCCCTCGTACAGCGCGAACAGCCCCCCCAGCGTGAACAGCAGCACGGCCACCACGAAGGACCAGAAGTACCGTTCGGACCCGAACCCGAACGGGTGCTGGCGGGTCGCGGCGTGGCCGGCCCGGCGGTGGCCCAGCAGCAACAGGCCCTGGTTGGTGGTGTCGGCGACCGAGTGCAGGCTCTCGGCCAGCATCGAACTCGACCCGGTCACCAGGAAGGCCACGAACTTCGCCACGGCGATGCCGAGGTTGGACGCCAGCGCGGCCAGCACCGCGGTCGGACGTTCCGCCCCGCTCACGCCCCACCCCAATCGCCATCCATGGTCGAGCCCCGCGTCTCCGAGGTGTGTCGCCGATCGGCGACACGACAGCAGTACCCCCGCAGCCTGCAGGACGCCAACCAGGTCGGCCGTTGCGTCCCCGACCCGATGCGTGCCGCCCCGCCGAACGGGCCGTCGATCCGGCGCCCTCAGCCACGGCCCCGACACCCAGGGCCGGGCCGGGTCCGCCGAACGCTACTGCGGGGCGGTGGCCTGGGCGGCGACGGCGGCGGCTGCGGCAGCGACCTCGTCGGGGTCACCGAGGTAGTCCGCGGAACGCACCTGCAGGTCGTCGTCCAGGTCGTACACGCGCGGCACGCCCGTCGGGATGTTCAGCCCCGGGATGTCGGTGGTGCTGATGCCTTCCAGGTGCATGACCAGCGCGCGCAGGCTGTTGCCGTGCGCGGCCACCAGCACGGTCTCGTCGGCGCGCAGGTCGGGCACGATCCCGTCGTACCAGTACGGCATCATCCGGGCCACGACATCGGCCAGGCACTCGGTCGTCGGCACCACGTCGCGCGACAACAGCGCGTAGCGCGGGTCGCTGGAGGGGTCGTACTGAGAGCCCGGCTCGATCGGCGGCGGGGGCACGTCGTAACTGCGCCGCCACGTGTGGACCTGGTCCGCGCCGTGCCGCTTCGTCGTCTCGGCCTTGTCCAGGCCCTGCAACCCGCCGTAGTGGCGCTCGTTGAGTCGCCACGACCGCCGCACCGGCACCCACTGCCGATCGCAGGCGTCGAGGCTCAGCCACGATGTCCGGATCGCGCGCAACAGCACCGACGTGTGGCAGACCGTCGGCAGCACACCGGCCTCGGCCAGCAACCGGCCGCCGGTCGTCGCCTCGTCGCGCCCCTGATCGGTGAGGTCGACGTCGACCCAGCCGGTGAACAGGTTCTCGCGGTTCCAGGTCGACTGCCCGTGTCGGAGCAGGATCAGGGTGGCCATGCCAGGTCCTTCCTCGCCGGGGTGCGGTCGCCTGGTGCGCCGCGACGATCAGTGTGGCGGGGCCAACGGGCCGCCGTCGGCCGTCCCGGCGACCGCGCACACCAGCCACCGGGGCCGGTTGCTCCGGCACCCTGGGACGACGGCCCGATCGGACCCCGGCGATCGGTCTGACGGGTCGTCGACCACGCCGACACACTCGTCAGCGGCGCGACGAGGCAGCCGCACGACCGACCAGGAGGCACCCAATGGCCGAGGACCGCGGACCGTCCATCAAGGACGACGAGCAGTACGAGGCGCTGCGCGAGCAGGGCGCGTCCAAGGAGAAGGCGGCCCGGATCGCCAACACCGACCGCACGATCGCCGGCGAGCGCGGCGGATCGGCCCCACCCTACGAGGACTGGACCAAGGACGACCTGGACGAGCGCGCCCGCGAGCTCGACATCGACGGACGCTCGACGATGGACAAGCAGGAACTCATCGAGGCCCTCCGCAACCACTGACGCGTCCGACGAGACGCCCCGCGCCACGCGCGTCGATCGCGCGCCACCGGACCGACCGTCGGAGCCCGGATCGAACGCGCACGGGGTCGGACGACCACCACCCGACCGGTCGTGTTCACGCCGCAACGCGTCGGACCCGGCCATCGAGGCGCCACCACCACGCCGTTGGTGCCGTCTCGGGGACCGACCACCGTGGAAACCGCCCGTCCGTGGGGTGGACAACCGCCCTTCCGTGTGGTTGTGTCGTCGTCTGACGCTTCCCCGCGTCGCCTGTCGAGGAAATCCCTGGCTCCCGGAGTGACCATGATCCGAAAGACCCTTCTGTCCACCGCCAGCGTTGCCGCTGGCGTCACCGCGCTCACCCTGGCCCTCACCGGCCCAGCCAGCGCCGACCTCATCACCCGCTGCATCGGCGAGGGCGGTGCCGTCACCATCCCCGGCGACCTCGTCGTCCCCGCCGGCCGCACCTGCTCGCTCGAGGGCACCGTCGTCACAGGCAACGTCCGCGTCGGCCGTGACGCCGACCTGCTCGTCGTCGACGGGTCCTTCAACGGCAACGTCCGGGTCGCCGCCAACGCCTACTTCGACGCCACCGACACCGACATTGCCGGCCGCATCGTCGCGCGGAACGCCTACGGCACCTACCTCGATGGCGCCGACCTGGGCGACCACCTCATCAACCGCCTCGCCTCCGACAGCGACTACCCCGCCTTCGTACTCGCAGACGGCGTGACCGCGGCCGCGGACCTGCGGGCCCTCGGTGGCGAACTGTTCATCGAGAACTCCGACGTCACCGGCCGGGTCATCGTCCGTAACGCCCTGTACGGCGACATCTACACCTCGTTCATCGACGGTGGCCTGTACTCGGTCCGCAACGAACTCGGCTCGGTGGTGTGCGACTCGGCCATCCTCGGTGACTCGCGCGTCGTGGGCAACACCTTCGGCGTCCAGTTGGGCGGCGACGGCCCGCTCGACGAGTGCAACGCCGGCAACTACTGGGGTGGCACCGTCGAGGTCCTGCGCAACAGCGATGGCGTGTTCATCGACAACAACATCGTGAACGGCGACCTGGTGCTGGACGGCAACGACCCGGTCGCGATGCTGGGTGACGGCAACCTGGTCCGCGGCGACATCATCGGGGACTACGAGTCCATGGACGCGTCACCGGCATCGGCCCTGGACGCGTCACCGGCATCGGCCCTGGACGCGCCGAACGCCCGTTCCGCCGCGCCCAAGGCCGCCGACCGCGGCGAGGCGCTGGAGGACCTGGTCGACGCCCGCCGTGGCGCCGCCACCAAGGAAGCCGAGGCCGCCGGCGACGCCTTCTGACCCACGTGGCGTGGTCGGGTTCCCGGCCACGTCATCGCACCTCCTGCCTGCAGCCCGGCCATCGGTCGGGCTGCAGGCCGTTGGCGGGCTGTCGCAGCCGGTCACCCGCGCACCGGCCAGTGGCAGGAGGCCCGCGCCCACCGGCACCCACCCACCGTCCAGGACCAGGGGCCATCGGCCAGCAATCACCAGCCATGGGCAAGGCGCCGGTCGGCTGGTCGTCCACCTCGTCCCGCCCCGTCGGATCCGTGTTCCTCAGGTGTCCCGGCGCCCGACTTCCCGCCCGAAGGCCCCCAGCGCGGCGACGGCCGCACCCAGGCCACGCCGGACGTCGGCACTGCCCACCTTTCGGACGAGGTCGAACCACGACGGTGGCTCGCCGGACAGTGCCTCGTTGGCCGCGGCGACCGCGGACCGCAGGCCGGCCACGACCGCGTCGGACTGGCCGGGCTCGGGCAGGCGCACCAGTGATCCCAGTCGGGCCACCGATCGCACCGTCTCGGGCGGGATCCGTTTCACCAGTGCGGTGGTCAGATCCGGGTAGGCCTGCACGGCACCGCCCAGCGCACGCAGCAGGCCGGTCTCGTGCAAGGCGGTGACCAGGTCGTCGACCTCGTCGCGGGCCGTGTCGGTCGTGACCGGCCCCGGCGTGTACTCGATCGGCTCTGCCATGGTCAGGCCCCCTGTCCGGGTCGGGTGTAGTCGTCACGCGCCCACTTGCGTTCGACCTCCACGCCCTCGCGCGGGGTCGGTGACCCGTAACGGTGGTGGCCGGCCGGAAGCGGCGCGCCGGCCGGTTCGGGCGGCGGTCCACCCATCCGCGCGCCGTCTGCACCGCGACGGCGCCGGCGACGCGCGCCGTTGGCATGGCCACCGTCGCCGTCGACGTCGGCCCGCCGGACCCGCACGGCCAGTTCCTTGTAGGTCGGGGTCTGCGAATCCGGGTCGACCGCGTTGGAGGTCAGGTAGTTGATCCGTGCCTCGTTGGAGTTCAGCGGCACGTACACATCACCGTCACGGACCTCGTCGCTCAACTGGACCCGTAGGGTGATCTCGCCCCGCCGGCTCTCCAGCACGACCCAGTCCCCGGACTGCAGCCCACCGTTGTCCGCTGCGGTCCGACGAGACATCTCCACGTAGGTGTCCGGGACGCGGTCGACCAGGCCGGGCGAGCGCATCGTCATGTTGCCCTCGTGGAAGTGTTCGAGGACACGGCCGTTGTTGGCGTGCAGCGGGTAGTCGTCGTCGGCGACCTCCGACGGCTCGCGGAACTCGAGCGGATGGAGGTTGGCCTTGCCGTCGTCGGTCTGGAACCCGTCGACGTACAGCAGCGGCTGGTCGCTGCCGTCGGCCGCGACCGGCCACTGCAGCGAGTCGTAGCCCTCCAGGCGGTCGTAGGACACACCCGCGAACAGCGGGGTCAGGTCGGCGACCTCGTCCATCACCTGCGACGGGTGGGTGTAGCCCCATTCCCGTCCCATCCGCGACGCCAGGTCGGTGAGGATCTGCCAGTCGGCCCTGGCGTCCCCGATCGGCTCCATCGCCCGGTACAGCCGCTGGATCCGACGCTCCGTGCTGGTGAAGGTCCCGTCCTTCTCCAGCGACGCGGCCGCTGGGAGGACGACGTCGGCGAACTCACAGGTCGAGGAGAAGAACAGTTCGCTCACGACCAGGAAGTCGAGCTTCGCCAGGGCCTCCTGCACGTAGTGGGCGTTGGCGTCGACCAGCGCGATCTCCTCGCCGATGACCACCATTGCGTGCAGGTCCCCGCCGTGGATCGACTCGATCATCCCGTGGTTGTCCAGACCCTTGGTGCGCGCGAGGTCGTGGCGGTCCCACGCGGTCGCGAACGTCTGCGCGACCTCCTCGTCGTCGACGCCCTGGTAGCCCGGGTAAAAGCTGTTGATGGACCCGAAGTCCGAGCACCCCTGCACGTTGTTGTGGCCCCGCAACGGGTACGCGCCGGTGCCGGGACGCATGTAGTTGCCGGTGACCAGCAACAGGTTGGAGATCGCGGTCGAAGTGTCCGAGCCCATGTGGTGCTGGGTCACGCCCATGGCCCACAGCGCACACACCGACTCGGCCTCGGCGATCATGCGCGCGGTCGAGGTCAGCACGTCCGCGTCGATCCCGGTGCGCTCGGCGGCGTGCTCGATCGTGAACGGGTCCAGCGACGCCCGGTACGCGTCCAGGCCGTTGACGTGGTCGGCCAGGAAGTCATCGTCGGCCAGGCCCTCGTCGAGGATGTGGCGGGCCATCGCGGACAACCACACCAGGTCGGTCCCGGGGTTCGGGCGCAGGAACACGTCGGCGCGCTGGGCCAGTTCGTGCCGGCGCAGGTCGGCGACGACGATCGTCTGGCCATTGAGCTTCTGGGCCCGCCGAAGGCGCGACGCGATGACCGGGTGGCTGTCGGAGGTGTTGGTCCCCACCGTCAGGACCAACGACGCGCGCTCCATGTCCGAGATCGACCCGGAGTCGCCGCCGTAGCCCACCGTGCGCCACAGCCCCTGGGTCGCCGGTGCCTGGCAGTAGCGCGAGCAGTTGTCAACGTTGTGGGTGCCCAGCACCTGGCGGGCGAACTTCTGGGCGAGATAGGACTCCTCGTTGCTCGCCTTGGACGACCCGATCACCGCAGTCGCGTCACTGCCGTGCTCGTCGACGATCGCCCGCAGCCGTGTCGCCACCACCTCCAGGGCCTCGTCCCAGGTGGCCTCGCGGAAGCGGTCGCCGTCGCGCAGCAACGGGGTGGTCAACCGATCGCTCGCGTTGACGAAGTCCCAGCCGAACTTGCCCTTGACGCACGTCGAGATGGAGTTGGCCGGACCGTCCTCGCGCGGCTGGACCTTGAGGATCTCGCGGTCCCGGGTCCACACGTCGAAACTGCACCCGACGCCGCAGTAGGTGCACACGGTCTTGGTGACCGTGGTGCCGCCCATCCGCGCGAGTGCCTCGGCGTTGGACAGGTCGTAGAGCGGGTCCAGCCCAGTGACCGGTTCGGCGGCCTTGACGATGTCGATGGCGGGTTCACGGAAGGCCATGGGCAGGTTGGTGAACAGGCCCGCCCGGCCCAGCATGGTCTTCTCCATCAGGGCGTTGCACGGACAGACCGTGACGCAGTGCCCGCACGACACGCACGAGGACTCGCCGATGGGCGCGCCGCCGTCCCACTGCACGATCGGCTGCTCCGCCTCCCAGTCGATCGACAGGGTTTCGGTGACCTGCACCGTCTGGCAGGCCTCAACGCAGCGCCCGCACAGGATGCACTGGTCCGGGTCGTAGCGGTAGAACGGGTTGGAGTCGTCGATCTCGTGTGGCTTGGGGACGAACTCCACCTTCTGCTGGTGCACGCCGGCGGCCTCGACCCCGTGCTTGAGGGTGCAGTCGCCGTTGTTGTTGTCGCAGATCGTGCAGTACAGGACGTGGTTGCCCAGCAGTCGCTGTCCGGCCTCCTCGCGGGCGGCCACGGCGCGGGGGGTCGCCACCTTCACGTCCAGCCCGTCGGTCACGGCCAGGGCACACGAGCGGACCAGTTCGCCGTCCACCTCGACCATGCAGGTGTCACAGGTCTGGACCGGACCCAGCGCATCCACGTGGCAGATCCCGGGGACGTCCTCGCCCAACGCCGCGACCAGTGCCTGGCCCGCGACTGCGACCTGCTCCTGGCCGTCGATGCGGATGATCACCGTCCTGGGCGGCGGGGCGGCGGCGTCCTGGGACAGCGGACGGAACTGGTGCTGCATGGGTGCCTCCCGGGGTGGTCGTGCGCATCGCCGGCGATCACGAACCTAGACCTCGCGGCGGTGACCTGTCGCGGCCGAACGCCGACGGGACCACGGCCCGCGACGTCGTCCATCACATCCGCGCACCGACGGGATCGGCTGCGACGGTCGGCAGTACCAATCCGGTACCACGACCGCGTCAGGCGAAGGCGTTGATGCCGGTGATGGCGTGGCCGAGGATCAGGGTGTGGATCTCGTGGGTGCCCTCGTAGGTGAACACCGACTCGAGGTTGGAGGCATGGCGCAGCGGCGAGTACTCGCTGCTGACCCCGTTCGCACCCAGCACGCTGCGGGCGCTGCGGGCCACCTCCAATGCCGTGCGCACGTTGTCGAGCTTGCCGAAGCTCACGTGGTTGGCGGTCAGCGTCCCATCGTCCTTCATCCGACCCAGGTGCAGCGCCAACAGCGTCGCCTTGTTCACCGCCAGCATCATCTCGACCAGCTTGCGCTGGGTCAGTTGGAAGCCGGCGATCGGCTGGCCGAACTGCTCGCGCGTCCCGGCGTAGTCCAGGGCGTCGAGGTAGCACTGGCGGGCCGCGCCGGCCGCACCCCACAGGATCCCGTAGCGGGCCTCGTTGAGGCATGACAGCGGGCCCTTCATGCCTTCGACCCCGGGCAGGACCGCGTCGCCGGGCAGGCGCACGTCGGTCAGCACCAGTTCGGAGGTCACCGACGCCCGCAGGGAAAGCTTGTTCTTGACGTCGTTGGTGGCGAAACCGTCGGTGTCGGTCGGGACCACGAACCCGCGCACGCGCTCGGACTCGGCGTCCACGGCCCACACCACCGCGACGTCGGCGATGCCGCCGTTGGTGATCCACATCTTGGTGCCGTTGAGCACCCAGTCGTCGCCGTCCTTGCGGGCCGTGGTCGTCATCGCCGACGGGTCCGAACCGGAGTCCGGCTCGGTCAGCCCGAAGCACCCGACCAGTTCACCGGCGGCCATGCCCGGCAACCACTGCTCCTTCTGTTCCTCGCTGCCGTGGGCGTGGATCGGGAACATCGCCAACGATCCCTGGACCGACACGAAACTGCGGAAACCCGAGTCGCCGGCCTCCATTTCCATGCATGCCAGCCCATACTGGGTGCCGGACGCCCCGGCGCAGCCGTAGCCGTCCAGGTGCATTCCCAGCAGCCCCATCGCGCCCATCTCCTTGGCGAGCTCGAGCGGGAACACGCCGCGGTCGTACCAGTCGCCGATCTCGGGTAGCACGCGGTCCTGGACGAACTGCCGCACGGTGTCGCGCAACAGGATCTCGTCCTCGTCGAGGTGGCGGTCGACCTGGAGGAAGTCGTCGGCGGGAGGGGTGTGCAGCGCGGTTGCCATGTGCGGATCCTCGTCACGGTCGGGTGGCACCGCGCCGGGCCGATTCGACCCGGCCGGGGAGCCGGCGAAGGGTCATGGCGGTGCGGGTCCGTCCCCCGACGGTACGCCAGTCCCCGCATCCGGGAAAGCCGAGCGACCGGAGTGCACATCCTCGCCCGGGCGCGGCGGGACCGATGGTCGTTGCACGCACGGTCCGAACGCGTCCGAGGTGGACACCGAGGCGATGCAGGAGACGGCCTCTGACCTGGTCGAGAGCGCGTCCGACGCGATGGGCGACCTGTCCGGCATGGACCTGCCGGAGGGCTTCCCGACCGACGTCCCGGTGCCAGAAGGCTTCGTCCCCAACGTCATCGACAGCCAAACTGGACGACGCCGGCCCGTCGACGTTCACGCTGGATGGTGTGGTCGAGGGGGACGAGGACCCCGAGGTGGTCGTCGACAACCTGGTCGCCGCGTGGGAGGCGCAGGGTTGGGAGATCGAGGACCAGTCGCTGGTCCCGGGCGACGCTGACCTGGCCGACATCGACTTCGCGCGTGACGGCGACACCGCCACCGTGTCGTTCACCCAGGACGGCGACGAGCTCGGGATGTCCATGCAGATGGACGTCATGACCGGCATGGACGGCTGACGTCGGACCATGTCGCCGGTCGACCGACGTCAGGCCACGGTCGCCTGCAGGAACGTGATCGCCTGCGTCCAGGCGGCGTCGGCGGCGTCAGGCACGTGCGTCGGCCCCTCAGGGTCAGCGAACCCGTGGGTCGTGTCCGGGTGGCGGACCACCTCGACTGCGACCCCCGCCATGCGCATGGTGGCCTCGAGGAAGGCCGCATCGTCGCCGGAGATGAAGCGGTCCTGCTCGGCGAGGTGGAGTTGGTAGTCGGCGGTCGCGCCGTCGAAGTCGATCGACTGGCTGCCGTACAGCGACACGGCGGCCCCGACCCGGTCCGGTCGACGCACCGACAGCCACAAGGCCAGTGACCCGCCCATGCCGACACCGACCACGCCCAGCCGGCGTGTGGCGGCCTTCTCGGCCAGCAGTTCGGCCGACGACAGCACCAGTTGGACCAGCCGGTTCGGGTTGGACTCGCCCAGGAGGTGCTCGGCCTCGTCCTCGGTCTCGGGACGGTCGCCGAAGGCCAGGTCCGGGGCCAGCACCGTGAACCCGGCGTCGGCCAGTTGGTCGGCGCGCTGGCGCACCGCCGCCGTCAGCCCCCACCACGACGGCAACAGCAACACGCCCGGCCCGGGTTTCTCAGGCGGTCCCACGAAGTACGCCTCGTCCGCCATCGCCACCGTGCTCCTCGCCGTTCGCCGGACCGGCCCCCGAGAGTACGAGCACGGCCTGCCCGCCCGCGCCCGCCGACGGACCGGTGGCGTACCGTCGACCCGTCGCGACGCCGACCGTGGAGGCAGGGAGAATGGCCCGAACGGCACCGCCCGGACCCCGCTCGCTGGCCGAGGCCCGCCCGTTCTTCCGCGCGCTGCGCCGCAGCCCGTTGGAAGGCTTCCCGGCGTTGCGCCACCGCTACGGCGACATCGCGGCCATCGAGGTCCCCCGACGCGGGCGACTGGTGCTGGCCGCGCACCCCGACCAGGTCCAGCAGGTGCTGCAGGGCGACCACACCCACTTCGGCAAGTCGGCCAACATGCAGGTGTTGTCGACCCTGCTGGGCAGCGGCCTGCTGACCGCCGAGGGCGAGGTCTGGCGCACGCACCGGCGGTTGGCCCAGCCCGCGTTCCACCACCGCCGGATCGTCGGCTGGGCCGACATGATGGCGCGCCACACGGCCACCCACGTGGCTGGCCTGCGTGACGGTCAGGCGGTGGACCTCCCCGGCGAACTGCGGGACCTGACGTTGCGGATCGTCGGTGACGCGCTGTTCAGCGTCGACCTGACCGATCGCGGCGCCGACATCTCGGATGCGCTGGACGACACCATCGAGCGCAGCCGCGAACGGTTCCGGTCACGACTGGGTCCGCTGGTGGACCTGCCAACGCCGATCCGCCACCGCGCCCGCACAGCCGGCGAACGCCTCGACGAGGTCGTGCACGGGATCATCGACGGGCGCGACCCGGCCGACCCGGGCGAGGACCTGCTGGGCCTGTTGATGGCTGCACGCGACGTCGACACCGGCGAGCGGATGGGTCGCGAGGAACTGCGCGACGAGGTGATGACCTTCCTGTTGGCCGGACACGAGACCACCGCCCATGCCCTGACCTGGACCTTGTGGCTGCTGGCCACCTCCGGCGATGCACTGCGGCACGTGCTGACCGAGGTGGACGACGTGCTGGACGGTCGCCGGCCGACGTTCGGTGACCTCGACGACCTGGTGTGGACCCGGGCCGCGATCGAGGAGGGCATGCGCCTGTACCCGCCGGCCTGGATCACCTCCCGGACCCCGACCGAGCCGCGGGACCTGGGCGGGTTCGAGGTGGACCAGCACGACGTGGTGTTCGTGTCGCCGTGGGTCACCCATCGCCATCCGGACCTGTGGGACCGGCCGCTCGCGTTCGACCCCCGCCGGTTCGTCGAGGGCACGCCATCCCACCGCTATGCCCACTTCCCGTTCGGGGGCGGACCACGGATGTGCATCGGCGCGGAGTTCGCCCGGGTCGAGGCCGCGATGATCCTCGCGACCTGGTTGCAGGCTGTCGACGTGCACCCGATTCCCGGTGCCCCGGTCCGCCCCGAGCCCGGCGTCACCCTCCGCCCGGCCCACGGCATCCCCGTGACCGTCGTCCGCCGCTGACCCGCGCCTGCTTGGCCTTCGACCGGGGCTGGACCAGGGCGGAACGGCTTCGACCGCACGGCCACGACCTCGACCGCGCCGGGCCTGACCCTACGACCCGGACTGCACCCGGGCGGAACGGCCTCGACCCGGCGACCACCACGTCCCCCTGCCCTTCGACCCGGATTGCGCCCGGGCGGAACGGCCTCGAGCCACCGGCGCTACAGGCGTGCGTTCGGCGCACGTTCGGACGGCGGCGGGAGCGTGGCACCGCGGTCACGCGTGTCATGGGTGACGCGTGACGACAGGACGGGCGTGAACATCATGGAGACGGGGGCGACCACCCCGATGACGGGTCCGGACTTCGCCACCTTCTTCGACGCGAACCGGTCGCGTCTGGTCCGGGCGCTGGCCGTGACCATCGGCGATGCCGGCGCGGCAGCCGAGTCGGTCGACGAGGCGATGGCGCGCGCGTGGGACCGCTGGGACACGGTGCGCGGCCTGGACGCGCCGGCTGGGTGGGTCTACCGCGTGGCCCTGAACCACGGTCGCTCGCGCTGGCGCCGCCAACGACACGAACGCCTCCAACCGTTCCGGGGCGATGCCTCGACCGTCGACCTCGCGACCACGGACCCGACGCCGCTGGGCGACGAACTCCAACGGGCCGTGCTCGCCCTCGCGCTGCCGCAGCGCGAGGTGGTGGTCCTGCGCCTCCTGCTCGACTTCGACACCGCCGCGACCGCCCGGATCCTGGACGTCGCCGAGGGCACCGTCCGCAGCCGCCTCGCCCGCGCCGTCGCCACGCTCCGAAACGATCCGGAGGTGTCCCAATGACCCCGACCCGCAACGACCTCGACGACCACGACGACCTGCGCGAACTGTCCCGGCGCCTGCACGACCTCGCCGACCGGTGGGAGGTGCCCGCACCCAGCGAACGCCCAGACCCGGCCGCGGCGCGACGCCGCCTGCCGGCCTGGCTGCCGGACTGGGTCGGCGCCGGCGCGATGGTGCCGGTGCTGGCCGGGTTGGCACTGGTCGTGCTGGCGATCGTGGCCAGCGCGTGGCTGGCCGACCTGGGCGACATCCCGGACCCGGTCGACGACACCCCCGCCAGCAGCAGCATCCTCGACCTGCTCGGCGAGGTGCCAGCCGAGGTCGTGGGCGACTCGCCCATCGACGTCCAACTCACCGACCTGGCGACCGCCACGCGCCTGGCCGGCATGGATCGGCCGACGTCCGACTCGAGCGACGACGAGTACACGGCGTGGCTGGAACGCCTGTCCGGGATCGAGTCCGATCCCGGTACCGGCGACGGCGTGTTCGCCCCCTTCCCGACCGGCGCGTCCGCGAACTGGTCCGACGTCGCCCCCTGGGAGGACGAACTGGGGTGGTCGATCCTGGACGTCGACCGCATCGTCGAGGTGACGGCCCAGAGCGTCCTGGGACGATCGTTTGTTCCACCATTCGGACTCGACGGCCGTTTTGGCGTGGTCACGGGACCAGCCGGTCAGGGCGACTTCCCGGCAGATCTGGAGGACCTCGGCGGCGGGGTCGTGCAGGCCGGCGACGACGCCTCTTCGCTGGCCGACTCGACCCCCGTGCGACTCCAGGGGAGCCCGTTGTTCCTGTCTCGGGCGGACGGTCGGTTGGCCTACGGGTCGACCGAGGCAATGGTCCGGTCGTGGCGGGACAGCACCGATTCGACCCTGGCCGACGACCCCGACGTGGCGGCGGCTGCCGCGGCGGTGACCACCCCGGACCTGACCGCCGCCCGCCTGGAGCGAGCCGACTTCGCCTGGGACCCAGAACTCGACAACCCGGACATCGATCCCACCGAGCTCTTGCCGGCACCGTTCGACGCCATCGCGCTGGGATGGTCCCGTGACGACCAGGGGCTGCTGGTCACGGTCGCCTACGTCCACGAGTCCGCCGAGGACGCGAACCGCAACGCCGAGGAACTGCAGCGGGTCTGGTCGTCGCCGGGGATGCCCGAAGGGATGGCGTCTCCCGACAGCTTGACGATCGAGTCGGTCGCCACCGACGGCCGGGTCGCCACGGTCCGGATCCGACCGACCACCCCCGAGTCCTCGTACCAACCGGAGCTGTACCTGAACCTGAGGGGCCTGCCGTTCGTGCACGCCGG
>JBBSMS010000050.1:0-21851 GCA_038233055.1 Nitriliruptorales bacterium | reverse complement strand
GCACTCGGCCACCCATGTCCTGCACGCCACCATCAAGGAGGTGCTGGGGGAGCACGCCCAGCAGGCCGGTTCGCTGGTGACCCCCGGACGGCTGCGGTTCGACTTCCCGCACTTCGAGGGCGTGGCCGACGACCAGTTGGCAACGATCGAGGGCACGATCAACGAGCGGGTCCTGCGTGACCCGCACGTCCACACCGACGTGATGTCGCTGGACGACGCCCGCCGCGCCGGTGCCGTGGCCAACTTCGGCGACAAGTACGGCGACGTGGTCCGAGTCGTGACGATCGGCGACTTCTCCAAGGAGCTGTGCGGGGGTACTCACGTCCCACGCGGCGCCGAGATCGGCACGATCGTGATCGCCCGTGAGGAGTCGATCGGGTCCAACACGCGCCGGGTCGAGGCGCTGACCGGGATGGACGCCTACCGCTACCTCACCAACGAGCGCCTGGTCGCCGAGGAGGTGGCCCGCACGCTCAACAGTCGTTCGGACGAGGCGGTCGCGCGGATCGAGGCCCTGCTGGCCCGGCTCAAGGCGGCCGAGAAGGAACTGACCGGGCTGCGTCAGGCCGACCTGGCCGGCCGGGCCGTGGCGCTGGCCGACGAGGTCGAGCGCGACGACGACGGTCTCGGACTGGTCGCGATCGCGCTGGACGGGCTCGACATGGACGGGTTGCGCCAGGTCGCCGGCGACATCCGGTCGCGGCTGGGCACCCGCGGGGTCGCCGTGGTGGGCACCGCCACCGACGACGGCAAGGCGCAACTGGTGGCCGCCCTGACCGACGACCTGGTGGAGTCGGGCCTGTCGGCGCGCGACGTGTTGCACCCGGCCGCCCAGGTCGTCGGCGGTGGCGCCGGCGGCAAGGGGGCGATGGCCCAGGCGGGCGGCCGTGACGGCGCGAAACTGGACGAGGCCCTGGCCCGGGCCCGCACCGAGGCCCGTGACCTGGTCAACGGGTCCGCCTGATGGACGTCGTTGCGCTGGGCTTCGACGGCCTCGCCACGCTCCCGACGGTCGGACGCCTGTTGGGGGTCGATGTCGGCGACGTCCGGCTGGGCCTGGCCGTGACCGACCCGGGGCAGGTGGTCGCGACCCCGCTGGACACCGTCGCGAGTTCGCCCGATCCCGAGGAGGTGGCCGCGATCGTGCTGGCGGCGGTCGCCGACGAACAGCCCGTGGCCGTCGTCGTGGGCTATCCGCGCACGATGGCCGGCCGCGAGGGCAGTGCCGCCCAACGGTGCCGGGTGGTCGCCGAGCACGTGGCGGACGCCAGCGATCTCCCGGTGTTGCTGTGGGACGAGCGCCTGTCGACGGTCGAGGCCGAGCGCTCGCTGCTGGAGGGGGACATGCGGCGCCGCCGGCGGCGACAGGTGGTCGACCGCGTGGCGGCCAGCCTGATCCTGCGCGGGGTGCTCGAAGCCCGTCGACTCCGCCCGGGAGGTGGGCCGACATGGCGCTGAGTCGTGGCTCCAAGGTGTTCGCGGTGCTGCTGGTCGTCCTGATCGGGGGCGGCCTGTGGGGCATCAACACCGGCCTGGAACGACTCGTCGGCGGCTCGCTGCCCGAACCGGTCGAACCCGGACTGGCCGTGGACTTCGAGATCTCGGCCGGCCAGTCGGCCAGCGGCGTCGCCGCCAACCTCGACGACCAGGGGGTCGTGTCGGCGACCGACTTCATCGACGAGGTCAACCGTCGCGACATCGCCGGATCGATCGCCCCCGGAAACTACGAACTCGAGACCGGCATGGAGGTCGCCGCCGTGGTGGACGTGATCCAGGCCGGGCCGAGCCTGTTGCGGATCACCGTCGCGGAGGGCCTGCGGGTCGACCAGACCCTGTCCCGGCTGGCCGACCAGACGACCTTCGACGGGATCGACTTCCAGGACGTGCTCGACGACCAACTCGCCCGACCGGAGGAGGGTCCGCTGACCGTGCCCGGTTGGGTGCCCCCGCTCGCGGACCTGGCCGAGAACGAGCGCGCGTTCGAGGGCCTGCTGTTCCCGCTGACCTACGACTTCTCGCTGGACGCCACGCCGACGGAGATCCTGCAGCGGCTGATCGACCAGACCGACTCCGTGATGGAGGCGATCCCGTCCGAGCAGGTCGCCGCGGCCGAAGCCGCCGGAATCAGCCGGTACGAGGCGTTGATCATCGCCTCGTTGATCGAGCGCGAGGCCCAGGTCGAGCAGGACCGGCCGCTGATCGCGGCGGTGATCCGCAACCGCCTCGACGACGAGATGATCCTGCAGATCGATGCGGCCCGGGACTACGCCCGCGAGGAGTTCGGGAACCCCGAGGGATCCCCGTACAACCTCTACGAGGTCGAGGGGCTGCCGCCGACGCCGATCTCGGGCGCCCGCGCCCAGGCGCTGCAGGTGACCTTCAACCCGGCCTCGGTGACCTTCCGCTTCTACGTGCTCTCGGACGCGTGCGACGGCACACACGTGTTCGCCGACACCGGCGAGGAGCACGACGCCAACGTGGCAGCCTGGCGCGACGCCGGCGAGTGCGGCGAGGCGTGATCACCGCCACCACGCGCCTGCTCGTGCTGCTGGGCCACCCGGTCGCCCACTCCGTGTCCCCCGCGATGCACAACGCCGCGATCGCCGCCGCCGGCCTCGACCTGGCCTATGTCGCCGCCGACGTCGCCACCGGCCACGTCCCGACCGCGATCGCCGGCCTCGCGGCACTGGGCGCGGTCGGCGCCAACGTCACGTTGCCGCACAAGCGCGCCGCCATGGCCGCCTGTGCGACGGTGTCCGACGACGCCCGGGCGGTCGGCGCGGTCAACACGCTGACCTTCGCCGGTCCCGACGCCGCCCCGGCCGGGGACAACACCGACGTCGCCGGATTCCTGGCCGGACTGGGGGAGCGAGCGGTGTCGCGAGCGGTGGTGCTGGGCGCCGGTGGGGCCGCCCGGGCCGTCGTGGTGGCCCTGAAGCGGCGCGATGTCGCGGTGACGCTGGTGGTGCGCGACCCGGCGCGCGCCGTCGGCGTCGCCGCGCTGGCGGCGGGACCATCGGCTGACGTCGTCGCCGTGGACGCCGCCGACCTGTCCGAGCACGTCGCAGCGGCCGACCTGGTCGTGAACGCCACCCCACTGGGCTGGCACGGCGAGCACCTCCCGGGGGCGTTCCACGACCTGCGTGCCGGCCAGGTCGCCCACGACCTCAACTACGCCGCCGACGAGTCGCCGTTCCTGGTCGACGCCCAGCGGGCCGGCGCCACCACCATCGACGGGCTCGCGATGGTCGTGGGCCAGGCGGCCTCGTCGTTCCGGACGTGGACCGGGGTCGAACCGGACGTCGCCGCGATGGCGGCGGCCGCCCGGGCCGCTCGCGCCGGGGCCTGATCGTGGACGTGCCCGTCGTGTGGGCGCTGTTGGCGCTGGGCGTGGTCGCGTCGGTGCATCCGGGCACCACCGCGGTGGTGCGCTGGGCCGACGACCGCAGGCTGCGGGAACCCTGGGGTCCCCGGTGCGTGGCCGACACGCACGACCTGGCCCCGGCCGACGTGGTCCCGGTGTGGTCGTGGTTGGCACGCCGGGGCACCTGCCGGACCTGTGGCGAGCACATCCCGGGGTCACTGCCGCTCGTCGAGGTCGGGGTGGTGGTCCTGTTGGCGGTGGTGGCGTGGCGCCATCCCGGGCCCGTGCTGGTCCTTCTGCTGCCGGTGGCGTGGTCGGTGGTGGTCGCCACCCCGATCGACCTCGCACGGATGATCATCCCGGACCGCCTGACCTTCCCACTCGCGGCGTGGTCGGTGGTGGCCGCCACCGGACTCGCGCTCGCCGGTGGGGACTGGGCCGACTGGCGGCGGGCGATGCTCGTCGGGGTGGCCCTGCCGGTGGGGATGTTCACCCTGTCGCTGGCCTTCCACCTGCTGCGTGGCGAGGTCGGGATGGGCATGGGCGACGTCAAGTGGGGGATCGCGCTGGGTGTGGCCATGGGCTGGCTCGGCCCGTGGTCGGTGGTGGCGTTCCTGGTCGCGACCGTGGTGGCGTCGGGCGTGGTCGCGATCGTGCTGCTGGCGCTGGGCCACGCCGCCACCGCCCGGTTCCCGTTCGGGCCCTACTTGGCCGTCGGCGCCGTCGTCGGTCTGTTGGCTCCCGCCGACGTCGTCCGCCGCCTGCTGGTGTAGGAGGCGTCCAAGTGCCCTGTCCTCGTTGGGCCTACTCGGCAGCGGCGTGGTTGGCGACGAAGGCCGCACGTCGCTGGGCCTGGTCCGCCTTCGTCGCGACCAACTCGTCGGGATACCGGCTACGAAGACCGGGGTTTCCGAGCACCGAGGACTCGACGGCGCCTTGACCCGATACGACTTCGACCGCCAGCGGCCCGCCCAGGACGTTCAGCGACTCGGCATCGACGTCGACCACGAGCGATAGGACGTAGGATTCACCCACCTCCAAGGGTGGTTGTCCCTCGGGGACGAACGTGTCGCGACCTTGGCTGTACCCCAACTGCGACACGATCCATGTACCGTCGAGTTCACCCTTGAGCGACCGTTCGACGACGATCTCGTAGTTCGTGCGCATGGACTTGACCGTGTCGCCTCGACCGACGACCGACGCGGCCACCACGAAGTCCGAATACCCCATGACCTTGCTGGGGTCATCCAGTTCGAACGCCCAACTGCCCGCGATCTCGCGTTCGCGCGGCACGAACAGACCCCAGCGCAGTTGCGCCCCAGTACCGGCAACCACGAAGGTGGTCAGCACTGCGAGCGCGGCGAACCAGGTCCGGGCATGGCGTTCTGTCCACATCGCGCTGCCTCTCTCCCCGTTCGAACGAGGATCCCCATCGAGCCTAGAATCGGCTGTCGAAGTCTTACCGGTCGTGCTGAGTCGGCGAGGTCACGCGGGGGTCCGTGCACGTCGCGCAACTGTCCATGACCACGCCGTTCCACTTCGGGAGCTCGTGATCGCCGAGCCCAAGTGCATGTCCAGCCTCCTGGGTGGCGACGGCGTCCTCGGCGCTCCCGCCGTCTGGGGTGCCCAGGCAGTTGATATTGAAGTTGATGAAGTCTTGCCCCGGACGGTGGTTGTACAAGCCGCAGAAACCATCGCTGGCGGAGTAGTCGCGGAAGACCAGATCGTTGATCGTGGTCGCCGTGTCTGGCCTCCAGTCGACGTCGGCGCCCCGGAAGAATTCCCAGCGTTCGATGGCATGATTGCGTGCACTGATGTACTGAGTGGAGGAGGTCCACCGGATCTCGTTCGGGTTGGTGGAAGTGTCCACCGAGTCGTAACTGTTCGTGTGGCTTCCAGCCCACGCGGGATACGTGACGATGGCAGCGGAAAGGACGAGGACGACGAGCAGCAGGGTGGCTGTGAGCCGACCCCGGCCCGCCGACGTCGCCATCCCGGTCATGGACCACCCTCTCGTTCGACAGAATCGTACGTCCTGTTCGGGGGGGGGAGTCAAGGCGTGGGGGCCGACGTTGTCGGATTGCTCGGGGCTCGGACGAAGTGCCCGGCAGTAGGCTCGTGGCCGCACCGGCGGTCGTCGTCGGTGGCCGACGAGGCACGTTGGAGATGGTGTGACGCAGTTGCGCTACCTCACTGCCGGCGAGTCGCACGGGCCGGCGCTGGTCGCGACCGTCGAGGGCCTGCCGGCCGGCCTCCACCTCGACCGGGAACGGTTCGACCGCGAGTTGTTCCGGCGCCGGTTGGGCCATGGGCGCAGCCCCCGGATGGACTTCGAGGTCGACCGCCTGGAGTTCCTCGCGGGCATGCGCCACGGCGTCACGCTGGGATCGCCACTGGCGATCGTCATCCACAACACCGAATGGCCCAAGTGGGTCGACGCGATGGACCCGCTTGCCCGCGACGACCTGGACCAGGTCCGCGACACCGGTCGGGGACGCCCCCTGACCCGGCCGCGGCCCGGCCACGCCGACCTGGTGGGGGCGCTGAAGTACGACTACGACGACGTCCGGGATGCCCTCGAACGCGCCTCGGCCCGCGAGACCGCCGCGCGCGTGGTGGTCGGCACGGCCTGCAAGGCGCTGCTGGCCGAGGTCGGGGTCACCGTGGTCAGCCACGTCACCAACATCGGCGGGGTGCGCCTGCCCGACGACGCGACCCGCCCCGGCCCGGACGACCTCGACCGCGTCGACGACAGCCCGGTGCGGACGCTGGACGGCCCCACGGCCGATGCCATGGTCGCGCGCATCGACGCGGCCCACGCCGACAACGACACCCTGGGTGGGGTGATGGAGGTCATCGCGTACGGGCTTCCGCCGGGGCTGGGCAGCCACGTCCACCGCGACCGCACGATCGACGCCCGGCTGGCGGCGGCCGCGGTCGGCGTGCAGGCGATGAAGGCGGTCGAGTTCGGGCTGGGGTTCGCCGTCGCCGACACGCCGGGGTCGTCGGCGCACGACGAGATCGGCCACGACGGCGACGGGTTCACCCGCGCCAGCAACCGCTCGGGCGGGATCGAGGCAGGCATGACCACCGGTTCGCCGCTGGTCATGCGCGTGGCGATGAAACCGCTGTCGTCGCTTCCGCGGCCACTCGCGACGGCGGAACTGGACACCCACGACGAGGCCGTTGCGATCACCCAGCGCTCCGATGCCTGTGCGGTGCCGCGCGCCGGCGTGGTGCTCGAACACGTGGTGGCGTTCGAACTGGCGGCTGCGCTGCTGGAGAAGACCGGCGGCGACACCGTGGCCGAGATCGTGCGCAACCTGGCTGCCTACCGGGCCGCCGTGGCCGCGCGATGACTTTCCCCCCCGGGCGAACGGCCGCCCCCACGCACCTCCCCGCCTCCATTCACCCTCCCGCCTCCATTCACCCTCCCGAGGACGCCAGCCCCACCGACCTCGTCGAGTGGGCGTCGATTCGGCAGGATGTGGCCGGATCGACGCCCGGACGGTGGGGTCGGCGCGGGTCTGGCGCGGTGGGGGAGCGGCAGGCATGAGTGCCACGATCTCGCTGCTCGGGATGATGGGTGCAGGCAAGACCACCGTCGGTGCGGCCCTGGCGGAACGGCTCGGTCGACGACTGGTCGACACCGACGACGAGGTCGTGGGGTGGGTCGGGCGCTCCATCCCGGAGATCTTCCGCGCCGAGGGCGAGGCCGCCTTCCGACGCTACGAGGCCGTCGTGGTCCGGGACCTCGCGGCCGTGCCGGACCTGGTGCTGGCGCTGGGCGGTGGGACCGTGCTGGCGGACGGGCCGGTCGCCGACCTGACCCTGACCGGGGTGCTGGTGATGCTCGACGCGCCGGTCGAGACGTTGGTCGAACGGGTCGGGTCCGGGGTCGGCCGACCGGTCGTGGGCGATGGACGCGACGACGTCGCGGCCCGCATGGCGGCGGTGCACGCCGAACGTCGCGACCGCTACGTGGAGGTCGCCGACGTCGTGGTCGACGCGGGCGGCACGGTCGAGGAGGCGCTCGACCAGGTCATCGCATGGCTGCGTGAGCACCGTGACGTCCTCACGCCGTCGGAGTTCGAGGCGGTGATGCCGTGACAGAGTTTCCGGTCTCGCCCACGCCGATCCGACTCGACCCGGACCTCGCGTCGATTGCCATGCCCGTGCCTGTCGCCGTCGACATCCCCGGTGCGCCCTACGGGGTGTACGTCGGGCCGGGTGCGCGGCACGACCTCGCAACGATGGTGGTGGCGACGACCCGAGCCGAGCGCGTGCTGTTGGTGACACAGCCGCCAGTGGCCGACCACTGGGGAGACCGGGTCGTGGGCTCGTTGGAGGCCGCAGGGCTGGATGTCGCCATGGCCCCCGTCCCGGACGGCGAGCGGGCGAAGTCACCGGCGGTCCTGGCGGATCTGTGGGACCGCTGCGCCGCCGTCGGGCTACAACGGCAGGATGCGGTCGTGGCCCTGGGAGGCGGCGTCGTGGGCGACCTCGCGGGATTCGTCGGAGCGACGTGGAACCGGGGCATCCCGGTCGTGCAGGTCCCCACCACGTTGTTGTCGATGGTGGACTCGTCGGTCGGTGGCAAGACCGGCATCGACCTGCCGAGCGGGAAGAACCTGGTGGGCGCGATCCACCAGCCAGCCGTCGTCGTCACCGACACCGACATCCTCGCGACGCTCCCGGATCGCGTGCTGCGCGAAGGGTTCGGGGAGGTCGTCAAGCATGCCCTGATCGCGGATCCCGACCTGTTCGGGCGACTGGAGGCGGCCGGTGCCGCGACGATCGACGACGTCGTCGGGCGGCCGGACCTGGTCCGTCGCAATGTCGCGATCAAGGCCAGCTTCGTCGCCGCCGACAGCCACGAGCGCGGCGTGCGCGCCCACCTCAATTTCGGCCACACCTATGCCCACGCCCTGGAGGCGTTGACGGGCTACACCAGTTGGCGGCACGGGGAGGCGGTGGCGGTCGGCACGCTGGTCGCCCTGGCGCTGGGAGAGGAGTTGGGTCGCCACGGTCCGGACCTCCGGCGGCGTACGGCGGCGCTGCTGGGTGCCTTGGGCCTGCCAACCGCCGCGCCACGCCTGGAGCCCGACGACGTCCTGGCCGTGATGGCTCGGGACAAGAAGGCGGACGGCGGCCTTCGCTACGTGGTCCTGGACGACCTGGGCGCGCCCACGGTCGTGAGCCCGAGCGCGGACCAGGTGGTCGCTGCCGTCGCCCACGTCGCCATCGCCGACCCCGACGCCCACCCCGGAGACCTGTCATGAGCCGCATCCTGTTGCTGCACGGTCCGAACCTGTCCCAGTTGGGGGCGCGCGACGCGTCGGTGTACGGGACCGCCACCCTCGACGACGTCGTGGACCTCGCGACCCGGGCCGCCGAACCGGCCGGCCACGAGGTGGAGGGGGTCGTGTCGGAGCACGAGGGCGACCTGGTGACGCGCCTGCACGAGGCCCGCACCGACGGGACCGACGCCGTCATCGTCAACGCGGGGGCGCTGACCCACACCAGCCACGCGCTCGCCGACGCCCTGGCGATCCTCGACCTCCCCAAGGTCGAGGTCCACCTGTCCAACATCCACGGACGCGAACGGTTCCGGCGGACCTCCGTCGTCGCGCCGGTGGTCGACGGCACCATCGCCGGGTTCGGCGTCAACGGGTATGCGTTGGCCGTCGGGGCGGTGATCGGGCTGCTCGGCGCCCGCGGGGCGCGGTCGTGACGCCACCACGACCGGGCCCGGCCGTCGTCGCCCGGCGGTTCTGGGACGTGATGGCCACCAACGACTTCGCGACGACCACTGAGCGTCGGCGACCTCGTCCCATTCCGATCGACAGATCCCACGTACAGGGCCAAGTGGTACGGTCGACCCATGACGAGGACCTATGCGGTGACGATGGGGGACCGGGGCCGTTTCGTGGTGCCTCGCGAACTCCGCGATCGTGGCGGTTTCGAGCCCGGGGACGTGCTGGTCCTGGTCGAGTCGCCGTCCGGGGTGGCGATGATCAGCCGCGACCGGTTGCGTGACCTGGTCCAGCAGGACCCCTCCGATCGTGACCTTGTCGCCGAACTCCTGTCCGATCGGCGCCGCGAGGCGAGCCGGGACGACGTCAGGTGATCGTGCTCGACGCTTCGGCGATCCTGGCCTTCCTGCAGGGTGAACTAGGCGCCGACCAGGTCGAGCAGGGCTTGGTGGCCGGGGCGTGCTGCGGCGCGGCCAACTGGTCGGAGGTCGCCCAGAAGGTGGCGTGGGGTTTGCGCGACTGGCCGCTGCGTCGGGCGCTGTTGCGCAGTTACGACCTGGCCATCGAACCGGTCACCGCTGCCGACGCGGAACGCGCCGCGGAGCGGTGGCACCATGACCGGACGTTGTCGCTGGCCGACCGTCTCTGCCTCGCCCTCGGTGATCGGCTCGACGCCGACGTCTGGACGGCCGACACGGCCTGGGGAGAGGACGGCCGCGTCCGCCAGGTGCGGTGACCCCGATGCCACCGATTGGTGAGCAGTCTGGATGTTGCGAGCGGAGCGAGGGCGCGCGTCAGCCGGCCACGAACACGGCGACGGTGCGGGCGGGCACGGTGAACGTCGTGCCGTCGGCGGTGGCGTCCCGAACGACCGGGTCGTCACCGGCCGCCTGCACGGGGTGGAGTTCGAATGGGCCCACCGCCTCGTCGACGGACTGGGTCACCGTGTCCGGAGTCGCGTTGAAGACCACCACGACTTCCTCCCACTGCGGGTCGAGGTCGTCCCCGACGAGGTCGGACAGGTGCATCGTGATGACGCCGCGGGCCTGGTCCGGTCCGCCGTCCGGGAACAGCACGCGCTCCTGGATCGCGTCGGCGTCGCCCAACCGGAACAGCGGTGACGAGTTGCGGATCCGCAGCAGGTCCAGCGCGCGTTCGTGGGTGGCAGCCATGACCTCGGGTGTCGGCGTGAGTTCGTCGGCGCGGGCCAGCAGCGGCTCCATGTAGGACCACTTGTCCTCGTTGCGCCACGCACCCGGTAGCCCGGACCCGAACGTGTTCTCGGTCCCGGTCCAGTCGACCCGGTTGAACCAGTCACCCGAGTCGTAGCTGTCCCGGTCCAGCGACTTGGAGCGCAGCAGGTCGGTGCCGGCGTGCCAGAACGACACGCCCTGCGACAGCGCCGTGGTGGCCTGGGCCAGCGTGTTCATGCGTGCACGATCCGTCAGCGACGTGTCGTTCGGCAACTTGAAGGTGACCAGGTCGTGCAGGGTCTCGTTGTCGTGGGCGTCCACGTAGTTGATCGTCTCGGAGGGATCCGCGGCATAGCCGGTGCGGTCGAACTCGATCCCGCTGACCTCGGTGCCGGTGCGGTCCTCGAAGGTGTAGTCCCGGAGGTTGCCGGCGAGGCCGACCTTGACGCGGTCCTGGAGGTACAGCAGCCGCGACTCCTGCGCGGCGGCGTCGCCGTTGATGTCGGCGCCGTTGGGGTCGGTGAACAGGCCGGTCGCGAAGCCCTGCCCACGCGGGTCGCTGTCGAACGGCGAGCCGCCGTGGACCGCGTCACGCATGCGGTCGTTGAACGAACCGATCCCGGTCCCGGCGAGGTTGAACTGGGTCGCCTGGGTGAAGCGGGCATCGTCGGCCACCTCCCCGAAGTTCCAGCCCTCGCCGTAGAGGTAGATGCCCGACCCGTCGACGCCGTCGCGGGCGATCGTCAGTTCGTCCAGGGCGGCCCGGATCGCCGCCATCGTGTCGAGGCCATGATGGCCCATCAGGTCGAACCGGAACCCGTCGACCTTGTAGTCACGGGCCCACGTGACCAGTGAGTCCACCATCAGCTTCTCCATCATGGCGTGCTCGCTGGCGGTGTTGAAACAACAGGTCGACATCTCGATGTCGCCGGTCTCGGCGTTCAGCCGGTGGTAGTAGCCCGGGACGACCTGGTCGAGGACCGACTTGTCGTCCTGGCCGGCCGCGAAGGTGTGGTTGTAGACCACGTCGGTCACGACCCGCAGGCCCATCCCGTTGATGGCGGCCACCATCTCGCGGTACTCCTTCGTGCGTGCCGGTCCGTCCGGATCGGTCGCGTAGGAGCCCTCGGGCGTGGTGTAGTGGTACGGGTCGTAGCCCCAGTTGAAGCCGTCGTCGGCGCGGACCGCACCCACGCAGGCCTGTTGCTCGGTGGATGCCGGCCCGAAGGACTCGAGGTCGCAGTCGGGGGTGGCCGGGTCGACCTCCGGCACTGACGCGAGGTCGTAGGTCGGCAGCAGGTGCAGGGTGTTGAGTCCCGCGTCGACCAGTTCCCCCAGGTGGGTCACACCCGCGCTGTCGGGCACGGTGAACACCTTGTAGGTCCCGCGCCAGGCGGCCGGCACGCTCTCGTCGGTGATCGAGAAGTCCCGCACGTGGAGTTCGTAGATGGCCGAGTCCTCGGGCTGGTCCAGGGTCGGGGCCCGGACGTCGTCCCAGCCGGCCGGTTCGAGTGCCGGGTCGGACAGGTCCACGACCACGCTGCGGTCGGAGTTGGCGGTCAGGGCGTGGGAGTACGGGTCGGTGACCCGGTTGGTCACGACCTCGTCGATTGACGCCACGTACACCGTGACGTCGAAGGCGTACTCGGCGCCGGCCCAGCCCGGGTTGCCCCGGGCCGTCCAGATGCCGTCCCGGTCCCGCCGCATGTCCACGATGGTGGGTCCGGGGCCGCCGTTGCGGCCGGCCGCATCCCACACGACCAGGTCGACGTCGGTCGCGGTGGGCGCCCACAGGGACAGCGTGGGCGAGCGGCCACGCCAGGTGATGCCCAGGTCACGGTCGGCCGCGCCGGCGTAGACGTCGTCGAGGACGTCCGCGATCTGCACCCCGTTGGCCGCCACCAGCCGGCCGAGGTCGTCGTAGGCCGCGACGACCACCTGGCCGCGCAACAGGTCGTCGACGTCGCGCGCGTCCTTCGGTCGCAGGTGCAGGGTCGCGTACGACGCGAGGTGCGGGTACTGCTCGGCCAGGTCGGGCGGCAGGTCGTCGTCGCCGGCGACCAACGGGATGGAGGTCCCGCCGGTGACGGCCTCGGCGTCGAGGCCCAGGCCACCGTCCGGCGACGTGTGCAGGCGGTAGGTCCACCCACGTCGGGACGTCGGCAGGCCCCACGCGATGGTGTCGCGGGTCAGCCAGTGCGCCGCCAGCGTCGACAGGTCGGGATCGCCGGAGCCACCGCCGCCACCGCCACCCTCGGCGGGGAAGGTCACCACCTCGACCAGGGGCGCGGTCTGGCCGGCCTCGGAGGGGTCGGGCGGGGTGAAGCGGAACTCGACGCCCTCGCCCTCCGCGACCGTCCACTGCAGGTTCGGTCCGTCGGGCACGCCGTTGGTGCCCCAGTTCCCGTTGCCCCAGTCGAAGTCCTGGGCGACCTTGGACTCGTAGTTGCCCGGCGGGAGTTGTTCGGTCCGGAAGGTCCACACGCCGTCCCCGTCGGGGTCCTGCAGCCACGACCGCATGCAGTCGGGTTGCCAGTCACCGGGGCAGCCCAGTTCGGACTGGAAACTGCCCGGCGCGACGTAGATGTGGGGCGTGGCCAGGCTGTTGGTGATCCAGTGCGTGGCCTCGCTGTAGTAGAAGGTCACCGAGTCGGTGCCGGCGGGCACGGTCAGGCCGATGTCGGCCCCGTTCGGTTCGCCGCCGGCGCCGTAGTTGACGTCCCACGAGTCGTCGATCGCGACCTTGTACGCGTAGCCACCGGCGGGGATCGCCTGGTCGCCCTCGAAGGTCTTCTTCCAGACCAGGTCCTCGTTGTCCAGGGTCATGTCGATGGCGGGGCACTCGGGCTGCCAGTCCCCGGGGCAGCCGACCTCGGAGTTGAAACTGCCGGGCACGGACACCGCGCCCGGTTGTGTGACGGGACCGCTGCCACCGCCGCCACCGCCGCCCTCCGGCTCGCCGACGACCGCCCAGGTCTGGGCCACACCCAGGTCGCCTTGGGCGTCGACGGCCACGACGCGGTACTCGACCATGGCATCGTCGGGCAGGTCGGAGACGTCGTGGAAGACCCGGTACGGCGCATTGTCGTCGGTCCCCAGCACGGTCCAGTCGGCGCCGCCGACGGGGCGCCAGGCGATCGTGGCCTGGGTGAAGGTCGCGCCCGGGATGCTGACTGCGATCTCGGTCCGGTCACCGACCACACCACCCGGCGTGGGCGCAGAGAAGTACGGCTGCGGGGTGGCCTTGTCGTTGCTGAGCTTCTTGTTGGCGCGGTAGACCACGGCGGACAGTCCCGGCACCTCGACGGTGACCCTGCCCTCGGCGTCGGTGCGCAGTTGGCTGGCGCCGTCGCCCCACAGGGGCTCGAGCCGGGCACGATTCGTCCACGTGTCGAACGTCGCGGTGTGGGCTGCGGTGTCATTGTTGACCGCGACGACGTACTCGCGCCGGTCGTCGGCGTCGATCCTGCTGAAGGCGTAGATGCCGGCCTGGTTGCTGGCGTAGCGGTGGACCTGGGCGCCGTCGGCCAGGGCCGGGTGCGCTTCGCGCAGCGCGGCCAGGTCCGCGATCGATGCGTACAGCGGATGCGACGGGTCGAAGTTGTCGTCGGCCGGGGTCGCGTCGGTGCCCAGCGGGTCGAAGCCGGCGTAGAGGTCGACCTGGCTGGGGAACATGTCCTCGCGGGCGCGCTGGTCGCCGATCCCTCCGGCGACACCGGCGGGGGCACGGAACCCCTGTTCGTCGCCGTAGTACACCACCGGTTGGCCGCGGGACAGGTACATGAGCGTGTGCGCGACCTGGTCGCGGGCCAGGGCTTCGTCCTCGCCGTAGCCGTCCTGGTTCAGGAACGACCCGATCCGGCCCATGTCGTGGTTGCCCAGGAACGTCGGCAACGAGTAGGCGTTGGAGTCGTCGTCGGTGTACCAGTCGTCGCTGGCGAAGAAGTCGCGCAGGTTCGTCGTCGCACTGCCCTTGGCGAAGCTGGTGGCACTGCCCTGGAACCCGAAGTCCACGGCGGCCTGCAGTTCACCCTCGGTGGTGTAGCGCGACACGAACGACGGGTTGGAGTCGAACACCTCGCCGAACATGAAGAAGTCGTCGTTGCCGATCGAGTCGGCGTAGTCCAGCACGCCGGGCGAGAACTGCTGCCAGAACTCGATGTTGACGTGCTTGACGGTGTCGATCCGGAACCCGTCGATGCCGACGTCACCAACCCAGGCGTTGTAGATGTCGATCATGCCGTCGACGACCTCGGGACGTTCGGTCCACAGGTCGTCCAGCGACGAGAACGGTCCCGACGGGAAGTCGCCGTAGGTGTTGGACTCGCCCGAGAACGTCGACACGCCGCGGTTGTGGTAGAGCAGCGGGTCGTTGAGCCAGTCCGGGACCTTCAGGTCGGCCTCGTCGGCGGGCACGATCGGGGTGTAGGGGAACGAGTCGAGGTCGACTTCGGGGAAGTCGCCAACCTCCGACGGTGGGCCCGCGTAGTCGCGGTCGTCGAAGGGCGTGCCGTCGGCGGTGAGGTAGGGCTGGTCGTCGGTCGACACGTACGGCAGGTTGCCGCTGGCGCCGAAGTCGGAGTCGTCGTAGGTGATGACGTCGGCGCTGTGGTTGGTGATGATGTCGAAGAAGACCTTGATCCCGCGGTCGTGCGCCAGGTCGACCAACTCCCGCATGTCGTCGTTGGTGCCGAGGTGCGGGTCGATCTTGGTGAAGTCGGTGATCCAGTAGCCGTGGTAGCCCGCGCTGCGGGTGTCGCCGACGCCCTGGACCGGCTTGTTCTTGAACGACGGGGTGAGCCAGATCGCGGTCGTGCCAAGGCTCTCGATGTAGTCGAGTTGGTCCATGACGCCCTGCAGGTCACCACCGTGGAAGAATGCCGTGTCGGTCGGGTCGAGGCCGGTGACGAACTTGGCCTGGTCGTCGGGCGTGCCCGGGGGGACGTCGAACCCGCCGGTGTCGTTGGAGGTGTCGCCGTTGGCGAAGCGGTCGGCCATGACGAAGTAGAAGCGTTCGCGGGTGAGGTCGTCGCGCAGGCTGTCGGTTGCCAGGCGCCGGTCGGCCCGGCCGGCCGGCGCCGGCGGATCGGCCGGTTCCACCGCGACCCGGTGGGACTCGTGGTCGTAGGTGAAACGCAGGTCGGCGTCGGCCAGCAGCACCAGCGGGATGTTGCCCTCGCCGCCGTCGACGCCGTAGTTCTCGTCCCAGCTCCCGTTCAGCCGCACCTTGTACTCATAGGTCCCGGTCGGGACGGTGCCTTCGAATGACCAGGTGCCGTCGTCGTCGGGGGACAGGTCCGTGAGATCGCAGTCTTCGTCCCAGTCGGTGTCACAGCCCAGCTCCTCCATCAGCGAGCCCATCAGGGTCACCCGCTCCGGGGCATCGGTGTGGTCGGCCGTGGCCGGGGCCGCCAGGGCCAGCGGGACCAGCAGTGAGGCCACCAGGACGGCGACGGCAAGCAGGCGGGCACGGATCGGGAAGGGCGATGTCATGGTGGCATCCCGGGGGAAGGGTCGGTCGGACGCAGGCCTGCGCGATCTTAGTGGCCGGGCACCGGGATGGGAGATAGTGCAACAGTTCTTGCAGGTCTGGGTCTGCGGGAGGGCCGGGCCCCGTCGGCATCCACGTCAGGGGGCTGCCAGCCCTGCCGACTCAACCCTTGACCCCGCCCTGGGTCAGGCCGGACACGATGTACTTCTGCAGCCAGGCGAACAGCAGGACGGTGGGGATGGAGCCCACGACAGCCCCCGCTGCGAAGGGTCCCCACCGGGCTCCATAGCGCTGGTCGATGTAACGGAACAGTCCGATCGACATCGTCCACGACTCCTCGTTGGTGGACAGCACCGCCTGGGCCACCACGAAGTCGTTGATGATGGCGATGAAGGCCAGCAGGCCGACCACGGCGAGGATGGGCGCAACCAACGGCAAGACGATCTGGAAGAAGATCTGGGCATGGCTGGCACCGTCGACGCGCGCCGACTCGTCCAACTCGGTCGGAATGGTGTCGAAGAAGCCCTTCATGAGCCAGGTGTTCACGCCCAGCGCGCCACCCAGGTAGACCAGGATGAGTCCGGCCCGGGTACCGGTCCCGATGGCCGGGAAGATGTCGCCGATCCGGATCATCATCAGGAACAACGCCACCATCGCGAGCAACTGCGGGAACATCTGGACCAGCAGGAGTGTCAGCAACCCGCCACGACGCCCCCGGAATCGCATGCGGCTGAACGAATAGGCGGCAAGTGCACACAACAGCACCGTCAGGAACGCCGCCGTCCCCGAGATCACCAGCGAGTTCCAGAGCCAGCGGGGGAATCCGGTCTCCCACAGGGTGCGGTAGTTCTCCAGGGTGAGGTTGTCGGGGATGAGTTGCTGGCCGGCCAGGGAACTGCTCGGGTTGAACGATGCGGACAGGACCCACACGACCGGGTACATCGCGAACGCGATGGCGAGGATGCCGACGATGTGGCGCCACCCCACCTCACGCCAGTACCGCCGCCGCGACCGGTTGGCGCGTCGGTGGGCTCGTGCGGCGGCCTCCTGCTGGCGGACATCGTCGGGTGTGCCGGGTGCCGTGCCGAGCATGCTCATGGGTGACCTCCCGGGTCATTGCAGCTCTTCGAGTGCCTTGGTGTAGCGGAAGCTGTAGGCGGAGATGCCCGCGACCATGAGGAAGATGATCACCGCGATCGCCGACGCGAAGCCGTAGTCCTGGCCACGACCGGATTCGAACGCGATCCGGTAGACGTAGCTGATCAGGATGTCGGTGTGGCCGGCGGGGGTCTGGGCTCCCACGATCGGCGGACCGCCCTGGGTCACCAGGTAGACGGTGTTGAAGTTGTTGAAATTGAAGGCGAAGGAGGCGATGAGCAGCGGTGCCACGGTGATGAGCAGCAACGGCGTGGTCACGTGCCGGAAGCTCTGGAAGGCCGAGGCGCCGTCGACCGTGGCGGCCTCCTTGACCTCGCCCGGGATGGCCTGCAGGGCTCCGGTGCAGACCAGGAACATGTAGGGGAACCCCAGCCACAGGTTGACCAGCAGGATCGATGCCTTGGCCAACCACGGGTCGGTCAACCATGGGATCGACCCCCCGAGCATCCGGTTGACGGCTCCGAACTCGGTGTTGAGCAGGCCGGCCCAGATCAACGCCGTCATGAACGACGGCAGCGCGTACGGCACGATCATCAGGCTCCGGTAGATCCGCTTGCCGCGGAGGTCCTCGTGGTCCAGCGTGATCGCCAGTCCCAGGCCCACCGCGAACGTCAGCAACACCGATCCCAGGGCGAATGAGTAGTTCCAGATGAACACCCGGGTGAACGGTCCCCGGATCAGGGGTGATGTGAAGGCGCGGGTGAAGTTGTCGACGCCGATGGGCACCCGCCACCCCGGGTTGATGACCTCGCCGGCGTCGGAGGTGAAGGTGCCTTCGACGGGCCGGTAGACCGTGTCGGTGCTGATGTCGGTCAGCGTGTCGGCATCAGGATCGTAGATGCGTGTCGGTTCGGCTCGGGCGGCGGCCGTGAAGGTCTGGAGGGCGATCGCACCCACCACCTCGCCGTCCTCGGTCACCGGGACGTTGAGATCGCTGAAGTCACCCTGGCGATCCTGGACCTGGCGGAGGTTGAGGCGGACGTAGTCGCCGACCTGCGTGACGCGGTCGCCGTCGCGCACCACCTCGCCCGCTTCGTCGAGGCTGACCACCCCCTCGTCGGGGATCCCCAGGAACTCATTGCCCTCCGGGTCGGTCAGCAGCAGGGCAACCGCGCCGTCGCCGCCCTCGGTCGCCATGCCGGCGGCGTCGTAGCGGACCGCGCCCTCGGGGATGACCACCGATGACGCGACGATGCGTTCGACGGCCTGGCCCTTGTCCAGGATGTTGCCGGTCCCGTAGTTGGTGAAGGCGATGAAGCCGGTGTAGGCCACCGGATAGGCCTGGAACACCAGCAGGAACAGCGTGCCCGGGACGAGGTACTTCAGGGGCACTGCCCGCTTTGTCAGGTAGACCGCCAACAGGGCCACACTGGCCAGCACGGTCACGGCGACGCCGACCCACGCCTCGTCGGCAACCATCCGGGGCACGAAAAGGACCGCGTTGACGATCGTGATCGCCACGACGGTCAGACGGGCCAGCGTCGCCAGGAGGCCACCGTCGCCTCCGAGGCGCTCACCGAGCCGCTCAAGTGGATGGGCGCGGTCCTCAGGTTCGTCGCGATCAGGGCCCCGCATGCGGGGGGTCTGGGTCGGCGTGGCCATCGAATGACCTCTCGAGGTCAGGCCCGACGGAGCCTGGCCCTGTGACCCCCGGTTTCGGTGTCTCGACCAGGTCTCGGGCCGTTCCGGCAGGACAAGCCCGGGACGGGGGCCGGGATCGGTTCAGCCCCCGGACTCGATCAGGTTGCGGATCTGGTCGGCGGCACTGTTGAACGCCTCCTCAGGATCGTTGCCCTCCCAGATCAGTGCATACGCGTCCGCCCAGGCGGTCCACACCGACCCCATCTCCGGGATGGCCGGTTGCGGCTGGCCGTTCGCACCCGAGGCACCAAATCCCTGGACGTCGGCGTTGTCCGACACCGCATCCAGCGCCGACTGCAACGCGGGCGGTCGACCGCCGGCTTCGAACAGGGCGAGTTGGACCTCTTCGGTGGCCATGAAGTCCGACAGGAAGGTCTGGGCCAGCAGACCGTTGTCGCTGAAGCTGGAGATCATGAATCCCTGGACGCCCACGAAGGGTTGCGGGGTCCCGCCCTCGATCGGCGGGATCGGGGTCACCTCGTAGGGGACCCCCTGGGCGGCGAAACCGGGTGGGTCCTCCTGGCTGACCGCCCAGGGACCGGTGATGGCAAAGGGCGCGTCGCCACTGGCGAACGACGACACCATCGTGTCATAGGTGACGTTGGTGTTGATCAACCCCGACTCGACCCATGCACCGAAGGCGTTGGCCGCCTCCAGGCCCTCGGGCGAGTCGATGCCAAGTTCGTCAGTCACGTAGGACCCGTCCTCGGCCTGGGCGAACACGCTGGCACCGAACGCGCTGAACAGCGGATAGTTGTGGTAGGGATCGGCCGGGTCGGTCTGCAGCGCCAGGGCAACCTCGGCGTCCCCGGAGTCGACCATGCCCAGTGCGATCTCTTCGAGTTCGGCGAAGTCGGCCGGGACCTCCGGGACCATGTCGGTGTTGCGGACCAGCGCGATGTTCTCCACCGCGTACGGCAACCCGTAGACCTGTCCGTCGAAGGTGAACGCCTCCATGGCCACGTCGACGAAGTCGTCGGGATTGGGTACCTCGACGGGCGACACGATGCCGTTGGTCACCAATTGGCCCAGCCAGTCGTGCGCCCCGACCACGATGTCGGGACCTTCGCCGGCGGGTGCCGCGGTCTGGAACTGGTTGTTGATCTCGCCGAAGGCCAGCTCCTGCAGGGTCACGGTGATGCCCTGCTCCTCACCGAACTGGTCGGCGAAGGGCTGCAGGGCCCGGACCCGCGTGTCGTCGGCCCAGATGACCAGGTCGCCCTCGGCCCGCGTGACCGGCTCTGCGGTCTCGGTGCCACTGGCTGTCGGCGCGGCTGACTCCGGGGGCGTGGACTCGGCGGTGGCCTCGCTGGTCGTCTCGGCTGGCGCGGCCGTGTCGTCTGCCTGGGATCCTTCGTCACCTCCACAGGCGGCCACCGCAAGGGCCGCGACGAGGAACATGGTCAGGATGCGTGATCGCATGTCATCGACTTCCGGAATCGGGATGGAGCGGGCAACGGGATGCGTGGTGACGGGTGCCGGCGTGACGCCGCGCGATGCTAGGGTTGGCAGCCTGCGCCGTCAAGATCTTGCGGGAAATCTTGCAGCCCGGCCTCCCGTGGGACACGACGTCGACGACTTGACCAACATCCCGCGGCAGGTCGCAGCAGGACCCGGACGATCCGCGCCATGGTCCAGGCGGCGGTGCGCCTGCTGGTGGACCCGCCGGCCCGACCGGAACGGCTGTGGTTCCGGGGGGAACTCGTCGTTCGCCGCTCCACCAGCACCGCGCCACGGGACTGACCCACGATCCTCCGACGTCCGGCACGCCCTGCGCGAGGACGGGTCTCGTCAGCAGGGACGAAGGGGGCTACCGTTCGGCCGACCGATGCCCGCCGGGCGTCGTGTCCGCCTCACCGCACCGTTGCGCCGGGCGCGTCGTCGTTTCCCCCTGGAGTCACCGTGTCCACCAACCTGCCGCCGATCGACCATGCGGCACGACGTGCACGACTGGCCCGGGCGCTGGGAGGCGCGGGCCTCGTGGCGGCCTACGTCAACGACGCGGCCGATCTGGCCTGGCTGACGGGCTTCACGGGTTCGAACGGGGCCGTGCTGGTCCGTGCCGGGGGTCGGTCGACGCTGGCCACCGATGCCCGGTACGCCGGCCGGGTGGCCGAAGCCGCCGACCTCGATCTCCACATCGACCGCGACCTGTTCGCCCCGGTGCTGGCCGCACTCGGCGAGGTCGAGGGTGAGGTCGGCTTCGACCCGACTGCCGTGTCCCATGCCCGGGCGGGCACATGGCTGGAGCGTGCCGGGGAGCGGCTGGTGCCCCGCGCGGGCCTGGTTGCGGGGTTGCGGGTGGTCAAGGACGACGCCGAGGTCGCGCGACTGGTTCGGGCGTGCGAGCTGACGGTCCGGGCCTGGGAAGTCGAGGTCGTCGGACCGGCGCGGGCCGGGAGCCTGGCCGGGACAACCGAGCGGGAACTGGCCACCCGGATCGAGCGCCGCATGGTCGATCTGGGCGCCGACGGCGTCTCGTTCGATTCGATCGTCGCGAGCGGGCCCGACGGCGCCATCCCGCACCACGAGCCGACCAATCGCCCGCTGCAGGCGGGCGAGTTCGTCACCACCGACATCGGCGCGAAGGTCGACGGCTACCACGCGGACTTCACCCGCACGATCGCGGTGTCGGACGACCCGGTCGCGGACGACCTGGCCAGGGTGCACGACCTGGTCGTCCGCGCACAGGCCGTCGGGGTGGCCGCACTGGTCGTCGGCGACCCGGTCGTGGACGTCGACACGTTGGCGCGCGACCTCATCACCGATGGTGGCCACGGCGACCACTTCGTGCACGGCGTCGGCCACGGCGTGGGCCTGGCCATCCATGAGGACCCCCTCATCGCGCTGGCCACCACTGATAGGCTCGTCGCCGGCATGGTGCTCACCGTGGAACCCGGGATCTACCTCCCCGAACGCGGGGGAGTGCGCATCGAGGACACGGTCGTGGTCACCTCGTCCGGGCCCCGGGTCCTGACCGCCGCCCCGACCGGCAGCCATCCACCCCGCCCGGCCGCCTGAACCCCACGTTCCCTGCTTCCCACCACCCCTGCCTGCACGGCCGCTGCCGCCCGCACCGCCACGCCGGGAGTTCGACAGGACGTCGCATGGTCTCCACGAACAACCTCAAGAACGGCATGACCCTGCTGCTGGACGGCAAGCTGTGGTCGGTCGTGTCCAACGAGCACCACAAGCCCGGCAAGGGCCAGGCCGTGGTGCGCACCCGGCTCAAGAACGTCGAGACCGGG
>JBBSMS010000049.1:0-22003 GCA_038233055.1 Nitriliruptorales bacterium | reverse complement strand
GCTGGCGGCCTCGTTGAAGCACCATCCCGAATCCCATGTTCGGCTGACCGCCAGTGATCGCTCGCGGGCTCGCCGAGCCCGCGAGTCGTTGACCTCCTACGCCGAGGAGGTGAACCAAACCCGGGAGCCTCTCCAGCGATCGATCCTGGACGGTCAGCAGCGCCTGACGTCGCTTTTCCAGAGCCTGCGTTCGCAGTCAGCCGTCAAGACCAGGGACGACCGCAAGCGCGACACCTTGCGCTGGTACTACCTCGACATCGAAAAGTCTCTCCAGCCCGACGTCGACATGATCGATGCCGTGGTCTCGTTGCCGGAGGGTCGGCAGATCCGTACGAACTTCGGTCGTGACGTCGTGGCGGACTACTCGACATCGGCCGCCGAGTACGACGCTGCCCTGTTCCCGTTGACCGAGATCTTCGATCCTGCCGAGTGGCGCACCGGTTTCGAGGAGCACCACGACTACGACCGTGTGCGCATCAAGCAGTGGAACGAGTTCGAGCGCGAGATTGTCGGGAACTTCAGCCAGTACCAGTTGCCCGTGATCACGCTGACGAAGGAGACGTCCCGTGAGGCCGTGTGCCTGGTCTTCGAAAAGGTCAACACGGGCGGCATCCCGCTGGACGTGTTCGAACTTCTGACGGCCACCTTCGCGGCAGAGGAGAAGGGCTTCAACCTGCGGGAGGACTGGGAGGCACGGCGGCGTCGCCTGATCGAGGCGACGAACCAGCCAGCCAAGAAGTCCGTGCTGGGAATCGTCGAGGCAACCGACTTCCTCCAGGCACTGTCATTGCTGGTCACGCACCGGCGGCGCGCGGAGAAGTCTGCGACGGCTTCTGGCCGGGATCTTCCTGCTGTGAGCTGCAAGAAGCGCGATGTCCTGAAACTGTCGAAGCGCGACCTCGACGACTTCGGAGAGGCCCTGACGGATGGGTTCGTCCGCGCTGCGCGGTTCCTGAATGGCGAATCCGTGTTCGAACAACGATTCGTGCCCTACAAGACCCAGCTCGTGCCTCTCGCCGCGCTGATGACACTCATCGGACAACGACTCGAGGACGCCGGGCCCCGGGACCAGTTGCGACGCTGGTACTGGTGTGGCGTGTTCGGCGAGTTGTACGGATCGTCCACCGAGACCCGCTTCGCCAACGATCTCCTGGACATGCTGGGCTGGATCGACGATCCCGCCGGCCGGCTGCCCCGAACGGTCCAGGAATCCAACCTCGCTCCAGAGCGGCTGGAGAGTCTTCGGACCCGCGGATCGGCCGCCTATCGCGGGCTCTACGTGATGCTGCTGCGTGCGGACGCACGGGACTGGCGCACCGGCGAAGCGTCGGGCTTGCAGACCTACTACGACGAGGCGATCGACATCCATCACGTCTTCCCTCGCAAGTGGTGTCGCGACCAGGACATCGAGGATGACCGCTGCAACTCGATCATCAACAAGGCGCCGCTGACCGCGAGGACGAACCGGATCATCGGCGGGGACGCGCCCAGCGAGTACCTGCCAGCGCTCGAGTCCAAGATCGATGCGGAGTCGAGCCGTGTCGATCCGTGGCTGGCCTCACACCTGATCGATCCGGCCTCGCTCCGTTCCGACGATTTCGAGACCTTCTACCGATTGCGTCGGGATGCACTGCTCGAGTGCGTCGCAGAGGCGACGGGGAAGCAGCAGCAAACGGAGCTCGACGACGCCCCAGGTGCTTCTTCGGACGCCCAGCCCGCGACCTGACGCGTTGTCGGATCGGGATTTCACCTGCATCCTCTGAACCTGGACGACCACTTCGACCTGGACTCGTAGCCCCCACGGCGATGTGCGCTGCCAGCATGGGGCCGGGGATGTGGGCAGACTGAGTGAAGCAGGGTCGATGGAGGAGGCAGGCATGATGACGGAGACGACTCAGCCGTCGGTGGGAGACGCTGCCCAGGACGACGTTACGCCTCGGGTGACCAGGGTCATGCTGCAGAGTTACAAGAGCATCGCCCGTGCCAACGTCGTCCTCCCGCCGCTCACAGTGCTCGTTGGTCCGAACGGTTCGGGCAAGAGCAACTTCATGGACTCGCTTCGGTTCGTCGCTGATGCCCTCAACACCACCCTTGACCAGGCCATCCGTGACCGGGGTGGCATCAACGACGTGCGCCGACGGTCCAGTGGCCATCCCAACCACGTCGCGATTCGGCTCGAGCTCAGCCTCCCCCAGGACCGCACGGCCTTCTACTCGTTCAAGATCGGGGCGCTGAAGGACGGTTCATTTGAGGTCCAGCAGGAACAGTGCCTCGTGTTCGACCAGCAGATCCACCGCTTCGATGTCACCAGCGGCAACGTGACCGGGACGATCGACAACCCTCCGCCGGCCTATTCGGACCGGCTGTTCCTGGTGGCCGCGAGCGGCTTCCCCGCCTTCCGGGCGGTGTACGACGCCCTCACCGGGATGGCGTTCTACAACCTGTCCCCGGAGGTCATTCGCGAACACCAGCCCCCGGACTCGGGGGAGATCCTCCTGCGAGACGGCCAGAACCTGGCAAGCGTGGTGGGACGACTGGAGAAGTCCGCGCCCCGCACGCGGGAACGGCTGCAGGAGTACCTGTCGGCCATCGTCCCGGGGCTCGAATCCGTCTCGAGGAAGTCCTACGGGCCGCGGGAGACCCTTGAGTTTCGGCAGGTCGTCCAGGGCGCCAAGCATCCCTGGAACTTCACGGCCGCGAGCATGTCCGACGGGACCCTGCGCGCGACCGGTGTGCTGGCGGCGCTCCTGCAGGCGACGCCGGCTCGCAATGGCGAACGACCCGTGACCCTCGTCGGCATCGAGGAACCCGAGGTGGCACTGCACCCGGCCGCCACGGGTGTTCTCCTGGACGCCTTGCGTGAAGCCAGCCGGAGCGTCCAGGTGATCGTGACCACCCACAGCCCCGACCTGATCGACGATCCCGACATCGCCACTGAGTCGCTGTTGGCGGTTCGCGCGGAGCGTGATGTGACCCAGGTCGGCCCGGTCGACGCCGTTGGCCGATCCGCTGTCCGTGAGCGCCTCTACACCGCAGGCGAGTTGCTCCGTGCGGACCAGCTCCAGCCGGACGAGGAAACCAGGCGGGCGGCCTCCAACACCAAGAGATCACTCCGGCTCTTCGAACGATGACGGCCATCCCCGTCTTGAGCTGTGTTGTCGAGGGGCATGGCGAGGTGCAAGCGCTCCCCATCCTCCTTCGTCGGATCGCCAGCGGGTTTCTGGACGTCCACGCCCTGGAGATTCCGACCCCGTTTCGCCAGCCACGGAGTCGAATCGTGAAGCCGGAGGAACTGGAGAGCGCGGTCTCCTTCACGGCCGCCCGGGTGAGAGGTCGTCCTGGTGGTGTGCTAATCGTGCTGGATGCAGACGACGACCGGGGTTGTGAACTGGGGCCGGCCCTGCTCCGGCGAGCCGAGGTTGCAGCCAGCGACATCGCGGTGCGTGTCGTCATCGCCGAACGGGAGTATGAGTCGTGGTTCCTGGCCGCGGCAGGTTCTTTGGCAGGACAACGGGGTCTCCCATCCGAGCTTCAGAACCATCCTTCAGCCGAACAGCCCCGTGATGCCAAGGGTTGGCTGTCGCAGAACATGGGACGCGCAGCTTCATACTCCGAGACAGTTGACCAGCCTGCCTTCAGCGCGACCCTCGATCTTGACGCTGCTCGGGCCCGGTCGAGGAGCTTCGACAAGCTGGTTCGGTCGGTCGCCGACCTGTTGTCCGGGCCCGACGGTGATGCGTCGTGAACGCGTGAGCACGCCAGATGCCCCTGATCTTCATCCGCTGGTGTCGCACCACGTTGTCAACACGTTGGGCTGGCGATCACTGCGCCCGTTGCAACGTCGGGCGGTTGCGCCGTTGAGGCGCGGCGACCATGCGCTGTTGATCGCGCCGACCGCAGGTGGCAAGACCGAGGCGGCGATGTTCCCGGTCTTCTCACGCATGCTCGAAGAGGACTGGCGGGGGTTGTCGGTCCTGTACCTCACCCCATTGCGTGCGCTGCTGAACAACCTGCATCCGCGCCTGTCCGGTTACGCGGACCTGCTTGGTCGCCGAACCGGGCTGTGGCACGGCGATGTGTCCGAGTCCCGCAGGAAGGGCATCCGGTCCGACCCTCCCGATGTCCTGTTGACGACGCCGGAGTCGGTCGAGGCGATGTTGATCTCGTCCAAGACCGACCACCGGTGGCTGTTCAAGAACCTGCAGGTGGTCATCGTCGACGAGATCCACGCCTTCGCGGGCGACGATCGCGGGTGGCACCTCTTGTCCGTCACACAACGAGTGCAGGAACTCGCGGGTCGAGAACTGCAACGCGTGGGACTCTCAGCCACGGTGGGGGACCCTGACGCCCTGCTGACGTGGTTGACGGCGGGGACCGTTGGCCGGGCGACCTTGCTGGCCCCCGATGTCGCGTCACTTCCGGCTGACCGCACGCAGGCGGCCGCCGAAGCCCCGGACGTCACGCTGGACCATGTCGGATCGATCGCCAACGCGGCCGAAGTCATCTCGCGGCTGCACCGAGGCGAGAAGCGCCTGGTGTTCGTCGACTCGCGGAGCCGCGCCGAGGAACTGACCAGGGAACTGCGGCTGCGCGGCTCGACCACCTGGATCAGCCACGGCTCCCTCGGTCGACAGGAGCGGGCCGACACCGAAGAAGCGTTCGCCACCTCGCCGACCGGCGTCATCGTGGCCACCTCGACCATGGAACTGGGCATCGATGTCGGAGACCTCGACCGGGTCATCCAGATCGACGCGCCATGGTCGGTGGCCGGCTTCCTGCAACGGCTCGGGAGGACGGGGCGACGGGCCGGCACGGTCTCCAATGCCTTGTTCCTGACCACGTCCACGCAGGCACTGCGGGACGCCCTGGGACTGCTCACTGCGTGGTCGGAAGGTTGGATCGAGCCGGTCTCGCCACCGCCCTTCCCGATCCATGTCGCGGCTCAACAGGTGCTGGCGCTGCTGCGACAAGAAGGACGGTTGGGGACGCGCACCTGGTCGCGGTGGCTCGGGAACCCGGTAGTGCTCGGTACGGATGTCGAAGCTCGACTGGGACGGCTCGTCGACCACCTCGTGCAGACCGACGTCCTGAGCATGGACGGCGAGCTGCTCCAGATCGGTCCCGAGGCCGAGCGGCTGTACGGCGGTCGCAACTACTTGGAACTGACCGCGGTGTTCGCCGACCCACCGACCCTTGCCGTGGTGCACGGCCGAACCACCGTCGGCAGCGTGCACGTCCGGAGCGTGCTGTCGCAGCTGCAAGTGCATGACGATGGTGTGCTGCTGCTCGCTGGTCGGGACTGGGGCATCCGGGATGTGGACTGGAAGCGACGTGTGGTCACCGTGGAGCCGGTACGCCATGGCGCCGGACGGGCGACGTGGATCGGGGCGGGACCGGAGGTGGCGTTCGCGACGGCGCAGGCAGTGCGGCGCGCGATGACGGCGTCCACAGCGCCAGAGGGTGTTCGTCTCGGCAAGCGTGCCGTCACTGCTCGCCAAGGGTTGCTGGAGGAGTTCCGCTGGCTCGACGAAGACGCTGCTGGCACCGACGTGGTCACGGGGCCGTCGGGAGAATCGTGGTGGTGGACGTTCGCGGGGACCGTTGCGAATCGTGAACTCACCGAGCGGCTGGCAAGCGTGACCACGACTGCGTCACACAGTGGACTGGCCATCAGACTCGGTAATGCCGTCGACGCCACAGTCGTGCGGGATGCTCTGGCTGCGACCAGCTCGGGCGACTGGTTCGCCAGCATCCCTGACGAGTTCGTGGATGCATGGAAGTTCGCCGACGTGCTGCCTGACGACCTCGTCGCCGCACTCTTCGCCGCCAGAGACCGCGATCCCGACGCCGTCGAACAGACCGCCGATGGAGCCATCCGCGGCCACAGCCTCGCCACGCCCCCCGTACGACCCTGACCGGGAGACATCATGGAGCTCTACTTCGGACCGTCGTCGGACTTCGTGGATCTGGCGACGACGAACGTCATCGCCGACCGGCTGAAGGTTGCGTGGTTCGACCACCACGGCTTCAACCCGTCGCCATCCGAGCAGCGATCGTGGCGGAACAGCCTGCGGGCGCTCGCCAATGTCCTGAACGGCGGCGGCTTTCTCGATCACGGCGTCCTGGTCGAGTACCAGTTGCCGCTGTCGTCGCTGCGGCTCGACGCGATGATCACCGGGTTGGACCACGAGAGCCGACCGGGTGCGGTCATCGTCGAGCTGAAGCAGTGGTCGTCCGACGTCGAGCCGTCCCCGGTCGACGAACTCGTGACCGTGCAGTACGGCAAGGCCAAGAAGGAGCAACTGCACCCGTCCGCCCAGGCACGGCAGTACCGGATGTACCTCGCCGACACGCACGAGTCGTTCCACGACGGCGGGATCGAACTCGGTGCGTGCTCGTTCCTCCACGACTTCATGCACGACGACCAGTCCGAACTGCTGTCACCACGACACGCCAACATCCTCGGCATCACCCCGTTGTTCGCCGGGGACCGGGTCGACGACCTCGTCCAGTACCTCGATGACCGCCTCGGCGGTGGCAGCGGGCTGGGTGTCCTGAAGACCGTGCGCGAGGGCCGCTATCGACCCCACCGCAAGCTGCTCGAGCACACTGCGGCCATGGTGGAGGCGGAACCGTCCTACGTGCTGCTGGACGAGCAGCAGGTGATCTTCAAGTCGATCATGGCCCGGGTTGCCGAGGCCGTGGACACGGATACCAAGACCGTGTTCATCATCCGTGGCGGCCCCGGGACCGGGAAGTCCGTGCTCGCGATCAACCTGCTGGGCGAGTTGTCCAAGGCCGGCTACATCGCCCACCACGCCACCGGCTCGTCGGCCTTCACCAACACCGTGCGCAAGATCGTCGGCACGCGCGCGGCGCAACAGTTCAAGTTCTTCAACTCCTACCTCAACGCCTCGGACGACGAGTTGGACGTCCTCGTCTGCGACGAGGCACACCGCATCAGGCACCACTCGTGGAACCGCTGGACCAAGAAGAAGGCCGAGGACGCGGACCGTCCCCAGATCGACGAACTGCTGTCGGTGGCCAAGGTCGCTGTGTTCTTCATCGATGACCTCCAGGCGGTCCGTCGCAACGAGATCGGCAGTTCGGCCGACATCGAGACGTTGGCTGAGGAGATGGGTGCGGCAGTCCACGAGCATCGCCTGGAGGCCCAGTTCCGATGTGGCGGTTCCGACGGCTTCGTGCGTTGGGTCGAGAACACCCTCGGCATTCGGCGAACCGCCAACGCATTGTGGGACGGGCGCGAGGGCTTCGACTTCGACGTGGTCGATTCGGTCGAAGAACTCGAGGCGATGGTGCGCTCCCGCAACGACGATGGCCACAGCGGGCGCATGATGGCCGGCTACTGCTGGGCGTGGTCCAACCCGGAGGGCGGTCACCTGGTGGACGACGTGAAGATCGGCGAGTGGTCCGCGCCCTGGAACGCCAGGCCCAACGCGACGGGGCTGGCCGCAGGCATCCCGAAATCTCACCTGTGGGCGTCCGAGGACGGCGGCCTGGACCAGGTCGGCTGCATCTACACCGCCCAGGGGTTCGAGTTCGACTACGCCGGCGTCATCTGGGGGACAGACCTGGTGTATAGATTCGGCGAAGGTTGGATCGGCCGGCCGGAGTTCTCCCACGACGGTGCCATGAGGCGGGGCACCGACCAGGAGGAATTCACACGGCTGGTCAAGAACACGTACCGGGTGCTGCTCAGTCGCGGCCTGCAGGGCTGTTACGTCCACTTCCTCGACGACCAGACCAAGCACTTCGTGATGAGCCGGATGCAGACCATGGGCGTCGAACAGGTCCTTGCCGCCGAGACCGGAGAGGACTACGAATGACTGCCATCGATGACCTCCAGCAGCGTCTCCGTCAGTTCGCCACCGACCGCGACTGGGAACAGTTCCACACCCCGAAGAACTTGGCCATGGCGCTGGCCGGCGAGGCGGGTGAACTGCTGGCCGAGTTCCAGTGGCTGACACCGGAGGAGTCGCTCCGCGTCATGGACGACGAGGAGTCAGCAGCCGGCGTGCGGGACGAACTCGCCGTGATGATCTACCTCTGTCGCCTGGCTGATGTCTTGCAGATCGACCTGGCGTCAGTCGCCGTCGACAAGATCGGTGTGAATCAAGGTCGATTTCCCCCGACGACCAGTCGCGTCGTTCAGGATTCGTAGCGCGTGCCTGGGCATCGACGATCTCGGTCGCGGCAAGCGCCCAGGTCGTCGACGGGGGGGGGGCGTCATGGCTCCAGTGGGTCCAAATCGAGGCGTTCGGTCACGACGTCGAGGGTGCGCTGGTCTCGCAACTTGCAGACCGTGACCTGGGAGGCGAACAGGCCGGTCTCGGATATGGCCTGATCGAGCGGTAGTGCGACGTCCCAGTCGACCGGGACGACCATCTCCTCGATGTTCACGTCAGGACTCCTCGCACGCTCGAGGAACTCCGGGTCGAGGTCGGGCAGGTCCAGTAGCGGGCGTCCCAAGCCGTCGATGGTGACGACCGCGTCCTTGGCCGGATGCATGGTGCCGGTGATGGTGCCGACCCCGACGTAGCCGGCACCACCGACGTAGGCGAACACCCGCTTGCCCGGAACGAGGTTGCGCAGCGGCTTCCAGTACCAGTCCGCGCCACCGGCATTCAGCAGTCCATGGTCCCGCGCCAGTCGCCAGCGGTAGGGATTCTCGTCCCGTCCTTGCACGACGTAGTAGTCCCGGCCGTTCCACGGACGTCGTCTCGTGGCGCGGATCTTCTTGGTCGTGACTTCCTCGGGCGGGAGCAACCAGGTCCTGGCCAAGAACTCGCCATCTCCATGGTCGAAGTACCGGAAGAAGACTGCGTTGATGGGTACGCCGAAGCGTTCGGCCAGGTACTCGACGATCCGGTCTGACGCTGGATCGAGGGCCGATGCCACAACCGTCAACTGCTGGTCGGCGTTGAAGACATCAGGGAGCGGCTGGGCAAATCGCTCGACGAAGGCTTCCTCGAAGTCGGCACCTTCATGATTGTCCGAGAAGATGTCCGACGCCCGCTCGTGGTCCAGCCCCATCACCCACGACCCATAGTCCAAAGTCTGGGCAACCACGTCACGAGGAGTGCGATCCCGTTTCAATTCCAGGACGTGGAGTTGACCGTCGACATCAACACCGAGGACGTCGATGAATCCGCCGTGGTCGGTGGCCACCTGCCGGCCAACCACCAAGAGCTCGAGGCCAGCGAGCGCCGGATCCTTGACCAACATGTCTTCCAGCCGCGATTCCAAGTCCAGATGGGCTTCGGGGAGTTTCTTCGGTCCCTGGCTCGTCATGCGCCAGATGGCCATCTCGACCGCCATGCATCCTCCATGATGTACGTGTGTGTCAACGCTACGGGAGCCAGGCACCGGTGCTGCTGCCAGGTCGTCGGTGGTCATGACTTCCGTCCGAGGATCGGCAACGCCATGCGACCAGTAGGTTCGCCACGGGGAGCGGGAAGCCCTACGCCGTGATGCCGGGATCAGTCGATCGTTGAGGGCACTGGGAAGCGCACCTCACCGATCGAGGATGCTGGCTGAATGTCCCACCGGAGAGCGGCGTCTGTAGATCAGACGTGTTGGTGGTGGGAACGGGGTTGACCGGCGGCCGGCCCAGAGCAGGAGAGGTCAAGCGCGATGCGAATTGGTCTGGTCGGGTGTGTGAAGTCGAAGCAATCAGCGCTTGCGCCAGCGCGCGACCTGTACACGTCAGCGCTCTTCGTGGGTCGTCGCCGATGGGTGGAGTCGACCTGTGATCGGTGGTTCATCCTGTCGGCCAAGCATGGGCTGATCGAGCCGGACGAGTTGCTCGAGCCATACGACGTGGCGATGAAGGATGTCAGCCGCCCGCTGCGGCGCACTTGGAGCGAGCAGGTTCTTGCCGACCTGGATGACCGAGTCCGTTCCCTGGGCGCCCACACGTTCGAGATCCACGCCGGCGCCGACTACTGCGACTGGGGACTCGTCGCGGGCCTCGAGCATGCGGGGGCCACGGTCGTCAGGCCGATGGCCGGGTTGGCGTTCGGCCGCCAGTTGTCCCGATATGCCGAGGGGTCAGCGGCCGACATGGTCGGCTCGCAGAGCGTGGACGATGGGGTCGCCGATGGCCCGGGCCACAGGATTCCCTCTGGGGGCTCGTCGGCTGCGCCGCCCGCCAGCCGGGTGGTCGAGCGGCGTGAGGCGGTCGTCCGGTTCCACCTGCTCCTCGGTGAGCTCGCCGACCGTCTGGGAGGTGCGCGGACCCTCGCCGACGTCACGGGTCGATCGGGTTGGCCGTCCGCCGGCGTGTACTTCTTCTCCGAACCGGGCGAGGTCCGCGAGGGAGGCGGCCCGCGCGTGGTCCGGATCGGCACGCACGCCCTGACCGAGACCTCGAAGACCACGCTGTGGTCCCGCCTGCGAGCACACCGAGGCTCGGTGAACGGTGGCGGGAACCACCGCACGTCGATCTCCGCCTCCACGTCGGCACGGCGCTGTTGGCGCGTGGTCAACATCCGGAGGCGGCTGCAACCTGGGGCCGGAGGAGCATCCCTCGGGCCGAGGCCCGAGGCGTCGAGCAGGGGTTGGAACACGCGGTGTCTGACCACATCGGTCGGATGCCGTTCCTGTGGGCGCCGGTCGACGACCGCACGGATCGTGGCGCGATCGAAGTGGGAGCCATCGCACTCCTGAGCAACCACGGGCGACCGGCGATCGATCCGTCATCGTCGGGATGGCTTGGCAACGACGCCGACCGCACGCTCGTTCGCTCCTCCCACCTCTGGAACGTCAACCACACCCAGGAGTCGTGGGACGTGGGCTTCCTCGACCGCTTGCAGGTGCTCGTACGCGCTGCCTGACGATTCACAGCGGTGGAGTCACTCGCCAGGAGCGTCGCCGCTGCCGGAGACGGGCCGAGCGATGCGGCCGCGAGCGCCCTGGGCGACGTGGGTGAGGTGGCTGACGCAGTCGTACTCGAGGTAGCGACGGCGGAACACGCGTGGCCATGTCGCGTCGGTGCAGCCGGCGACTGCCCCGACCAGTGCCTCCAACGTGACCGCTCGCCGGTTCAACACCGGCGAGAGGAACCCGAAGCAGGCCGCCCGCTCCTCCACCTGCGCGACCGAGCACGCCAGCATGTGGTCCAGGAAGAGCTGGTTCAGCGGCGCGGTCGACAGCGCCGGCTCGTCCGCCGACGCCAAGCGCCTGCACTATGAATCTCGGCGCCTCCGCAGCCGCAAGCGTCGCCCCGACACCAGCGACGGCGGAGACGGGTGACCTGCCCGAAAACGGTCGACCAGCCGACCGTGGGGTCGACGGCCGAGACCCTGGCGCGCAAACCGATCTGGCATGCCTCCGCAGGGCCTTTCCTTTGGCCGGCCGGGGCTGCGTGCGTCGACACGGTTCTCCAACCTGGCAGGCGCCCTCGGGACTTCGATCCGATGCTTCAGGACAGCGCACTGCCTATGGTCGACGCTCGACCGTGAGGCGGGAGGATCCATGGCGCGATGGAGGCCACGAGATCGATACGAGTTGCTCGGCGACGAAGTTCGGAGGGACCACCTCGCCGGTGGGGTTGCGGCCGTGCGGGCGATCGTCTCTGCGGACGGAATCCCCGACCGACTGGCGCGGGACCTGTTGAACATGGTCACGTGGTACGCCACCGAGCATCCGCACAAGTACCAAATCCGCTGGCGCAGCGCGGAGGCCGTGAAGTACCGCGGCAAACGCAAGGGCAGCGCGCTCCGACACGAGCACGTGTTCTCGAGGAAGTGGCTGATCGACAACCTGCTGGAGCACCCCGGGCACGTCGAGAACATCCTCAAGTCTGCCATCGCCTGCCTGGTCCGGAAGGATGAGGCCGCCCGACTCGACCGTGTTCCCGACGCCGTCCACGGTTGGGAGCGATACCGCGCCGCCGGCATCGAGGTCCTCGACATGGCTCACGGTGCACGCCCGGTGTCCATCGACGAGTTGATCGGGATGTATCCAGTGCCAGACCTGCCCCGCCGTGACTCGGCCGCCCAAACCTCGCCGTCGGATGCAGGCGAATAGGCCAGGTCAGCCATGGACGGCCGGGCGCGGACGGAAGCGCGATACCAGGTGTACCGGCTCGAAGGCCCACCTTCCGTTTTCGCCAAACGATCACCTCGTCGAGCGGCTGACCGTCCGGCGCGTCGCGACTGGCCCCGTCCTGGTGGTCCGTGCAGGTTCCCTCGTCTGACGCTTGCCAACCCCGGGCCTCCAAGCGGGCTCGCGAGGACGGCTCCCTCTCGGTCTGCTTGGTGGCCCTGACCCCATGGACACCTCAAGGACTTGCACGTACGATTGCCGAACACGTACGTACGAGTGGAGTCCGAATGGCCGTGACAGCATCGCAGTTGCGACAGGACGTCTACCGCCTGCTCGACGAGGTCCTGTCGTCGGGTGTCCCGCTGGAGATCGAACGCAAGGGTCGGCGCCTGCGGATCGTGCCCGATGACGGGGCATCGAGACTCGATCGAATCCATGGCAACCCCGATGCCATCATCGGTGACCCAGAAGACCTGGTCCACCTCGACTGGTCGTCGGCGTGTGAGCCCACCCAGTGATCCACCTCGACACTCATGTCGTCGTGTGGCTGTATGCCGAACAGTTCGATCGGCTGCCCCCTCGGGTCACCGAACTGATCGAGCGCGAGCACCTGGTCGTGTCGCCCATGGTTCAACTCGAGCTGACCTACCTCCACGAGATCGAACGGCTGGCTGACAACGCCGATGAGGTGATGGACAGTCTGACGCCCGTTCTGGGCTTGCAGGAATCCCGGGCGCCCTTCTCGGTCATCGTCGACCGGGCAGCAGAGCTCGGCTGGCCGCGAGATCCCTTCGACCGACTGATCGTCGCCAACGCCCTGGTCGACGACGCGCGTTTGATCAGCGCCGATCGCACCATTCTGGACAACGTCGACGGTGCACTCTGGGACTGAGCCGGTCCGCTCTCGCCAACGAGGCGTGGACAAAGCGAGCACTCCGTCTGGTCAGCGCTCACTCCAGCGCTTGAAGGCGGCCTCCACGTGGGCGCGATGGGCGTCACCCTCGACGTGCAGTTCGTCGGTCTGGTCTGGAGGTCCAGCCAGCCGATCGTCTCGCCATCGGCGGCGTTGACGTGGAGGCGGTCCTTGCCGTACCGGCGCCATCGGCTGAGCGTGGTGAGCCGGAAGTCCCACGGAGCGGGGACGGCTGACTCTCGAAGTGGGAGCGCCGGTCCGTCACCCTGCGAGGTGGAGGCATCCCGTCATGCCCATGGATCCACCGCCAGCGCGCGACGCCCGACCTGCCTTGCAGGTCCGGGCCAGCCAGTCGTGGGCGTGGTTGCGGGGTCTGCCGGCGTGGCTGCAGGTGCTCGCCTGGGTGTTGGGGTGGTGGATCCTGCCCGCGTGGTGGCTGCTGGGTCGCGCGCGTGGACCGATCGGGGTCGGGACCGCCACGTTGGTGGCTGTCGTTGGCGTCAGCGTGATGGCCTCGGCCGTGACGGACGACCCCTCTGGGGGCGAAACCGGACGCGGGGCCGTCGAAGCCGTCGAGATGGCCAGCAGTGAGCCCGCGTCCGCCGCACCGTCACCCAGTTCGACCCGCACGCCGATCCCGTCCCCGATCCCGTCCCCGAGTCCGTCGGCGTCGCCCACGGAAGCACCTGACCCGACGACCGCGCCGAGCCCGACCGTTGCACCGTCGCCCAGTCCCGTTCTGACAGCCACGGCCGAACCCGAAGTCGTGCCGGCCGTCCCGGACCCGACGCCCAGACGCGCCGCCGGACGACGCACGACCGTGGAGCGGATCGTGGACGGGGACACGCTCTACCTCGCCGGGCTGCCCGAGCGCGCGCGCCTCATCGGCATTGACACGCCGGAGACGGTCAAGCCGAACTCGCCGGTCGAGTGTTTCGGTCCGGAGGCCACGTCCGCGTTGGAGCAGCTGGTCCCGCCGGGCACCGAGGTCCGGATCGTCTTCGACGTCGAGCGCATCGACCGCTACGACCGCCCGCTCGTCTACCTCTACCGCGTCTCCGACGACCTGTTCGTCAACCGCGCCATGGTCCGGCGTGGGTTCGCCCAGGTCGCCACCTTCCCACCCAACGTCGCCCACGTCGAGGCGTTCCAACGCGCCCAGCGCAACGCCCGTGAGGACAGCAGCGGACTGTGGTCGGCGGACTGCGAGGCAGACACCCCCGTTGAGGCCAGTGCACCCCCGGCGCCGTCGGGACGCGGTGATGGCTCGGCCGAGGGTGGCAGCAGCGAAGGCGGGGGCGACGGCGACGTCATCATCGCCGACATCGAGTGGGACGGGCCGGGCGCCGACGTCGAGTTCGACACCAGCGAGCACGTCGTCCTGCGCAACGACGGCGACGAGCCGGTCGACGTCGAGGGCTGGTCCCTGACCGACCTCAAGGACCACCGCATCACCATCCCCGGCGGCTACGGCATCCCCGCCGGGGCCCAGCTGGCTGTCCACACCGGTCCCGGCGACAACACCGACTCTGCCTACCACGACGGTGCCAGCCAGGCCATCTGGAACAACTCCGGCGGCGACACCGCGACCCTTCGCAACGCCGACGGCGACGTCGTCGACGAGTTCGCCTACTCGTCCTGAGGGGCGAGTTGCACGAACTCGATGTCGAGTGCCTCGCAGCAGGCCCGGACGCCCGGGATCCTGCCGGCGATGTCGTCCAGTTCGGCCCGGAACGACACCCGTCCCGGCAGCGAGTGGTCGTCGTCGGCGCCACGCAGCCCGACCAGCCAGCGGGTGCGCGAGGTGCGTGAACGAAACAGTGGTGTTTGCATGTTGTGAAAGCCAATCTGCATACTCTGAGAGTCCATGGTGTGCATGTTCAGCATCACGGAATGATGTACTGATGTGCTATGATTCTCGTATGCGTACCTCCGTGGTGATCGACGACGCACTGGCAGCGGAAGCCAGGGAACTCGGCATCAACGTGTCCGAGGCGGCCCGCGAGGGGCTTCGCACTGCGGTGCGGAAACGCCGTGGTGAACTCGACCGGGACGCCTATCGGCACCTTCCTGAGGCCCATGACGACGATTGGGACGACGCCGAGGCCTGGGGTCAGCCGTGAGGCGTGGCGAGATCTGGCTCGCCGAGGTGGGTCGAAAGCCCCGACCGGTCGTGGTGCTGACTCGAGACGAGGTCCTCGACGTCCGGACCAATGTCACGGTCGCGGAGGTCACGTCGCAGGCGCGCGGGCTGACCGTCGAGGTCCCGATCGGACCCGACGTCGGCATCGCGACCCCATCCGTCGTCAACTGCGACGGGATCCACACGGTCGCGCAGGGGCGCCTGACGCGGCGCATCGGGGTCGTGGACCTGGCCGTCCTTGACGACATCTGCCTCGCGGTCGCGATTGCCCTTGGGTGCGACGGCAACTGACGCCATCGGCGCTCGGCACGCCCCGTGCAGCGCCGCATCGTCGAGCTGCGGGCCCGGACATCCTCGCCGTCACGCCTGTTCGTCCGGGAGGTTGTCGGCGACGTCGAGGTCACCGGAAACGGTTGATCTCCGCGCTCGCTCGCCCGCCCGGGCCGCTGTCCACAGGCTGCAGGAGCTGGTCGCTGGTACTGGCACGCGGTCGTAACGTTGTTGGTGTCGACAGGGTCGGGGTTGCTCATGCTTACGTCTCGCGTTAGTATCTCTGCGTGATCAGGACGTTCGCTGACAAGGACACCGAACGGCTGGCCAATCGTGAACCGGTTCGCGGGTGGCCGCCCGCGGTCCTGCGAGTCGGGCTCCGAAAGTTGCGAATGGTCGATGCCGCCACGACCATCAACGACCTCCGGGTGCCACCGGGGAACCGCCTGGAGAAGCTTCGAGGCGACCGTTCAGGACAGTGGAGCATCCGCATCAACGCGCAGTGGAGGATCTGCCTTCGATTCGAGGATGGCGACGCCCACGACGTCGAGATCGTCGACTACCACTGAGGAGGACCACAATGGACAAACTGGCTCCGGTTCATCCGGGCGAGGTCCTGGTCGAGGACTTCCTCGGTCCACTCGCCGTGAGCCAGTACCGGCTGGCAAAGGCCATCGACGTGCCGCAGAGTCGGATCTCCCAGATCGTTGCCGGCCGGCGGGCCATAACGGCGGACACCGCGCTCCGGCTGGCTCGGGCGTTCCGGACCTCCGAGACGTTCTGGCTCAACCTCCAGACCCGCCACGACCTCGACGTGGAACGCGATCGCCTCGGCGACAGCCTGACGAGGGACATCGAACCCCTTACGGCAGCTTGACGCAGTCTGACAGCGGGGCACGTCCTCGCCTCGTGGTGGTCGGAGGGAGTCAGGGTCGAGTCAATCAGCATGACCCGCACGCGTCAGCGTCGATCGGACCAGCCCTCGTCCGGATGTCCGGCCGTGATCACACGATCGCGTATCCGATCACCGAGGCTGCGGCGGCCATCAGCGCACTGGACATGCCGTCGCTCAGTGGCCGGTCGAAATGCAGTCGGGAGGCGACGACCCCCTTCCCATCGGCCGCGCGCTCGTTGAGGACCAGGGCACGCCCGGGTGGGTGCACCGACGACACCCAGGTCATGCCGGCCAGGTCGGGGTAGGCGTCGTGGATGGCCCGCGCCCAGCGTTTCGTCGTGGGGTGGGGGCCAGTCGACAGGTGGTTGCCGGCCCCGGCACGGGTCGCCCAGCCCGACGACAGGTCAAGCACCTCGATGTCGTCCATCGTGCGGATGATCGCGAGCCCCTTGCGGTCGGAGCAGGCGATGATCCTGTTGCCCTGGAAGGCCTCGGCGACGGCCGTCACGATCGGTGAGTCCAGGGCGAGAAGGTGGCCCGGTCGGGGCGCGGATGGCGTCGGTGGGTCGATCGAGTAGTAGCCCGTGGCCGCCGTGACGCTGTCGGGGTCGGCGTGCATGCCAGCAGGTGGCTCGTGGTGGTCGAACCGTGCCGTCGGGATCGGACCCCAGATTCGCAACTGGTCGGGGCGGGTGAGGTGTGCGCCCAGTCGGTTGTAGATGCGGTACAGCTTCGCCCCGGCGGTGATGGTCGTGGTGTCGCCGGGTTGCAGCTCGGGCAGCGGCGGCAGCGGGTCGCGGAGTCGTTCGCTCACGGCACCATGTCGGCCACGGCGGCAAGCTCGACGAGTGGCTCGAGGTCGCGGCCTTCGGCGATCCAGGCCGTCGGCGACATCGGTTCGTCGTGTTCGTCGCGCAGCACGTCGTTGGGCTGGGCGAAGAAGGCGTCGAGTACGCGCGGGGACAGGCCCTCCGGGAGGGCGGCGACGACCGGGCCGCCACGGGTGGCGACCGCGGCCCCGTGGGCGAACTGGAAGGCGGGGAGGCGCCACTGGCCGCCGTTGATACGGATCCCGACCAGGGTCCTCGGGGCCTCTCGGAGCCGCTGGCGTACCCGTTCCTCGGACACGCCGAGCACGTCGTGGGCCTCGGACACGGTCAGCGCATCGGCCAGTACGGACGCAGACGCAGCCGCCAGGTAGGCGCCCGGACCACTGCGCTCCGCGAGGACGTCGACGTTGACGCCGGCGGCAGTCAGGGCTTCGGCCTCGCCTTCGGTCAGGCGTGTGTCTGCCTGGTGGCGGAGCCGGTAGTCGGCGAAGGCCGACACCATGTCGTCGACGAGTTCGCCCACACGATCCGGGCCTGCCAGTTCCCCCAGGCGGCTGAGGGCTTCGTTCACCGACACCCGCGTCCCTTCCGTGGACCTGTGACCCCTAGTTTACCCAAGATGGGCCGTGGCCAGGCGCTGTCGTGCCGTCAGGGTTCCTTGCCCGAGGCCGCACGGCACCAGCTGTATGGCCTGACAGCCGCATCTTCAGGACTACACGCTGCGTGGCGGTGCGTGTACCTTGTGGGCATGACCATGACGACACGCCTCAACGTCACCCTCGACGAGGGAGCGGCACGCAAGTTGGCCGCGATGGCGGAGCGAATGCACATCAACGAGGGAACGTTGGCTCGGTCGCTGTTGACGACGGCGATCGACCAGTCCGAGCCCGACCCGGCGAACCTGGTCGCGCTCCTCGATGGGATCCCCGGGGCGTGGCAGGATGCGCAGGATGGCTGGCGCGAGGCCCAGGAGGGCGAGACCATCCCGCTCGACGACCTGTAGAACGGTGGCAACCGTCGAGCTGTCGCGGCGGGCGGTCGAGAACCTCGATCGGCTGATCACGAGCCACAGTCTTCCCGAGGACACGCCCAACCGGGTTCGGCGCATCCTGGCTGAGTTGTCGACGTTCCCCCAACTCGGCCGAGAGCTGGAAGGTCGGTGGGCAGATTTCCGGGTCCTCCTCGGACCTTGGCGCTGGATGTTGCTCGTGTATCGAGTCGACCACGTCCTGGACCGTGTCGTGGTGGTCACGATCCAGGACGCCCGCACCTCGGTATCGGTCACCGGAAACGGTTGATTCCCGCTCCTGGCCGATGGCGCGAGTCCCCTGTGCAGCCCCCCGGTCACCTGCGCCGCGGGATCGGCGCGGTGTGGCCGTCAGGCCCGACCGCCCTCCAGCAGGCCGCGGATCACGCCCATCACCCCGTCGAGGACGCCCTCGAACGTGTGGTCCTCATAGAAGTGGGGCAGCTTGTCGTCGTTCCACAATGCCGCGATGCCGTGGCAGGCACCCCACAAGAGGGTCGCGACGTAGCGGGCGTCGGCCTCGGCGACCCGCCCCTGTCGCACCAGCAGCACCACGGCCTGCGTCAATCGGTCGAAGCAGGCGTCGCCGGCCTCGCTGAGCGGCGAGCCGACGTAGTCGTCGTGGGTCTTGTCGTGGCCGAACATGACGGTGTAGTGCGCTGGGTCCTCCACCGCGAAGGTGAGGTACGCGCGGCCCAGCGACTCGAGCAGGTCCACGCCGTCATCGGGGTCCACGGCAGCGGCGGTCGCGTCGAAGCGGGCGGTCAGCAACTCGAATCCCTCGATCGCGAACGCGTCGAGCAACCCCTCCTTGTCGCCGAAGTGGTGGGCGGGCGCGGAATGGGACACGCCGGCGCGCCGGGCCGCCTCGCGCAGGCTCAGGTCCTGGAACCCCTTCTCGGCCACGATCTCGCCCACCGCGCCGAGCAGGGCCCGGTGCAGGTCGCCGTGGTGGTAGGTGTCGGTTGCCATGGGGCCCATCCTAGCCGATCACGGCTCAGGTCTTGACACTGTCCACATCGTACTGGTACACATCTGGACAGCGTCAACTTGACGCCGAACAGATCGACGGCCCGCCGGGCCCCGGCCGATCAAGGACCCTGATGCAGGACCTCGTCGCACGACTGGACCGCCACCGCGTGATCGTGCTCGGCCTGCTGGCGCTCGTCACCGCCCTGCTGGCCGTCCCGATGATCACCATGCCACCCACCGAGAGCGCCTCCACCGAACCCGGGGGAGCGGTCTTCGACGCGCGCGACGCCATCGACGCCCGCTTCCCGTCCCCGGCCTACGCCATGGCCTTCATCGTGACCGACCCCGACGGTGACGTCCTGGACGCCGATGGCCTGCGCCGCCTCCACACGGCCGCCGACGCCCTGCGCACCGATCCGGACCTGGGCCCGACCCTGCTCGACACCGTCGACGTCGCCACTCGCACCGAGATCGACGGGCTGATGACCGTCGCGGACCTGGTCGATGACGCGTTGCCCGGGGGGATCACCGACGCCCCCGACGGTCGGGTCGAGGCCGCCGCCACCGCGGTGGTGGACCAGGTCGGACCGGAGGCAGCCGTGCTGGGCCTGTCCACCCAGGCCATCCGTGACGGCGACCGCTGGACCAGTCCGGCCGTGGTCGTGCAGGTCCTGGGGGACAACGAGGTGCTGGACTTCGGCACCAACGCGGTCAACCTCGGCGGCGACACCGCCCCGGAGGTCTACGCCCGCGACGTCCGGGACCTCCTGCGTGACACGACCGGCATGGAGGTCCACGGCATCGCCATCGACGTCAACCTCACCTCGCAGGAGCAGGGCCAGCTCGCCGGGCCCTTCATCGGCCTGACCGTGCTGGCGGTGCTGCTGATCGTCGGGCTGGCCTTCCGCAGCTACTGGGTGCTGGCGATCGTCGGGGTCGCGCTGGGTGCGCTGATGATCTGGCTGAAGGGCATCACCAACCTGGTCGGGTTCGACGACGACCTGGTGCTGTCGCTGATCGTGCCGATCGCGATGATCTCGTTCGGGGTCGACTTCGCGTTCCACGCCGTCGGCCGCTACCGCGAGGAACGCCTGGCCGGCAAGGCGCCCCGGCGGGCGCTGGTCGGTGGGCTGTCCGCGGTCGGCGCCGCCCTGCTGCTGGCCCTGACCTCGGACATGGCCGCGTTCCTGTCCAACGTCACGTCGGGGATCGAGTCGATCGTCAACTTCGGGGTCGGCGCCGCCATCGCGCTGGCGGCCGCGTTCCTGTTGCTGGGGGTCGCGACGCCACTCGCCGTGTCGATGGTGGACGACCGGCTGGGCCGCCCCCCGGATGGGCGCCGGGCCGGCATCGTGCGCGTCGCCGGGTCGGTGGCCGCGTCGTCGATGGTGATGGGTGCGGTCCTGCTGATGGTGTTCGTGGCACCGGCCGCCGGCGTCGGCGTGTACGTCGCGACCGTGCTGGCCACCCTCGTCGTCCCGCTCTGGTGGCGGGCCCGGCGGGTCATCGACGTGGACCGGTCGATGCCGGTCGCCACCGGTGACCTCCTGGCCGGACCGATGGGCCGGGCCATCAGCGCCGTCGCCACCCGACCGGTCGCCGTCGTGGTGACCGCGGCGCTCTTGACGGTCGGTGCGACCGTGCTGGCGTTGCAGGTGCCCACCCGCTTCGACGTCGAGGACTACTTCTCGGCCGACTCCGACTTCGTCATCGGCCTGGACCGCCTGGACGAACACGTCGGGTCGCGCCAGGGCGAGCCCGCCCAGCTGTACGTCGAGGCCGACCTCACCGACCAAGCCGTCCAGGCACGCCTGCAGTCCGCCGTGGCCGACGTCCGCGGGCTCGACAGCGACATCCTCGCCCGCGACCGCGATGGCGTGGTCGTGGAGGGTGGCACGGTGGCCGTCGTCGACGCCGTGATGACCTCGCCGGCGGCACGCCAGGCCGTGGCCGACCGCACCGGGGTCGAGCTGGTCGACGCCGACAGCGACGCGATCCCCGACGAACGGCCACAGCTCGAGGCGTTGTTCGACACGGCCATCGCCGACGGCGTGGTGTCGGAGGACGGCGGAGTCGCGCTGCCAGCCCACGCCGTGGTGACGTCGGTGGACCTCGACGGGCGGCCCGGGGCGACCGTGTTCCAGCTGGGCCTGACCAACAGCCGCAGCCAGGAGTCCATCGCCACCGCGCGGGCCGAGCTCGCACCGATCCTCGACGACCTGCGGTCCGACCTGAAGGCCGGGTCCGCCGACGCGACGGTCCAGTTGACCGGCAGCTCGCTGGTGCGCGACGCGTCGTTGCAGGCCACCAGCCGGGCCCTGGCGGTGTCGTTGCCGGTGGCGGTGGTGCTGTGCCTGCTGATCGCCGCCGCGTTCCTGCGCAGCATCCGCTTCGCGATCGCGTCGATCCTGCCGATCCTGATGACCGTGGCGTGGCTGTATGCCTTCATGGAGTTGATCGGTGCAGCGCTCAACATCGTGACCGCCACGATCGCCGCCGTGTCGATCGGCATCGGCATCGACTTCGCCATCCACTTCATCGCCCGGTACCGCGAGGAACTGGACCGCCTCGGCGATCCCCGCATGGCCGTTCGCGCCGCGGGGGAAGGGACCGGGACCGCGCTGGTCGCCTCGGCGGTCAGCTCGGCGATCGGGTTCGGAATCCTCGCGCTGGCCCCGATGCCGCTGTTCGCCACGTACGGGTTGTTGACCGCCGTCATGATCGTGATGGCGTTGGTCGCCACCCTGGTCGTGCTGCCCAGCGTGCTCGTGCTGCTCAGCCCCGCCCGCCCGCGACGGAAAAAGCCCGATCCAGCCGTCGAGGTTCAACGACCGACCCAGGTTCCCGCCCCCTGACCGCAGCCGCCCCGATGCCGGGCTTCGCG
>JBBSMS010000048.1:0-22198 GCA_038233055.1 Nitriliruptorales bacterium | reverse complement strand
CGGCCACGACACGATCGCGGCCACGACCAGCAGTCCGAGGCCGCCCCCGTTGATGGCGTCCGCCGTGCCCATGACGTTTCCGTTCCGTCCCTGACGTGTCGCCGTGCCGGACGACGGCCACCGTCCGGCGTGGACCTCCGGTGACCCGAGGAACGGGGTACCCGAGGTGATACCCGCCCGGTGGGGACCGTCGCATCACTCGACGTCTGGCCACGATCAGTCGCGGACGTCGACGCCGTCGATCGCGGTGGCGCGGAGGCGGATCACGGGGATGCCGTCCACGTCCACGTCGTACACCAGCGGGACCCACGTGGCCTCGTCGGCGACGATCCGGGTGGTCTCGACCGACCGTGCGTCGGGGTCGGTGCAGTCGTAGCCGGTCTGTGCGCAGTGTTCGTACACCACTGTCTTCGCGGCCTCGATGACCGCCCGGGTGCTGCCGTCGGCCATCGCGAACGTCGACCGGTGGTAGTCGACCGAGTCCGGGACCACGCCCGCCAGTGGGCGCACCAGCCCGGACGGTCCCATGGGTCCGACCTGGTCTGGGTCCGGGTCCGGCTCCACCTCGCCGTCACAGGACGCCGGTCGTCCCTCGATCCGTGCACTGCAGGTGGCGGACTCCTCGGCCGGGATCGTCGATCCGTCCATCACGGCCGAGCCGACGGCGCCATAGGTCCAAGTCGCCCACGACTGTGCCTCGAACCGGGTGGTGTACTGGTCCAACGGTCCGGTGAGCGCCGGGGTCCCGCGCGACTCGATTCGATGGAACACCTCGATCGGCCAGCCGGGCGCGTCGGGCCCGGGCAGGTCGTCCAGGCGGATGGACAGGACGTCGACCCGGTCGGGCGTGGCGAGGCGGCCGACCCACACCACCGCGAGGACGGCGACGGCCAGGACGGCAGTGATCCCGGCGCGGACCTGCAGCCGACGTCGGCGGCGACGGCGCCCAACGAGCCCGTGGTAGTCGAGGTCACGGACGTGGTCGGGTCGCACGCTCCAGCAGTCGGACCGGGTCGTCGAGCCGGGTCGGGTCAGTCATTGGCGCGCTCCCGTTGGTCGTCCGTCAGGTCGCCGCGCTGGCGCAGCGCGGTCATGGCCTGGTGGGTCAGGGCTCGGACCGTGCCCGGGGTGATCCCCATCGCGGTCGCCGTCTGGGCGACGTCCCGGCCGGCGTAGTAGCGGTGGACGAGCGCGGTCCGTTGCCGCAGCGGCAGGTCGGCGACCGCCTGCCGCACCACCATCGCCATCGCCGCGTCCGGGGCGCTCGGTTCGACCTGCCGGCCTCGGTGGCGCGCCACCGCCCGGGTCCGTGCGTAGTGGCGTCGCCACCACGAGTTCGCCTGGTTGACCGCAACCCGATGCATCCATGCTCCGGGATCATCGATCCGCGCCCAGTGCTGGCACACCTTCGCCAGCACGTCCTGGGCCAGTTCCTCCGCCACGTCGACGTCACCCACCAGCAGGCTCAGCATCCCGACCAGGCGGACGTGCTCCGCCGCGCAGAACGCGGCGGTCTCCTCCCGGTCGCGCGTGATGTCGACTCCGTTCGCTCGTACCGCTACCGACGCACCAGCAGCATCGCACGCGTAGGACCGGTCGCGCCGGGCTCGCGCCGACTCCCGCTTCGATTGGGCGGAGCAGGCGCCTCGGCATGCAACCGACTTCGGCCGCGCGGCGTCCCACCCCCGATCCACGCCGAGGGTCGCCGCGAAGGGAACGGGCATCGACACACGCACCGGTCGCTCGATCATCGCCGTCATCGTGCTCGCGGTCGTCACCGCGGGCTGTGGCACGGCCACGACTGCCATTACGGTCGCCACGTCGGCGCCGTCGGTGGCGTCGTCGACCTTGTCGGCCGCGACGCCGGGCGACGTGCCGCGAGAGCCGCCCGGCTCGGACGATGTCGAGCCGTTGGCCGCGGGGCTGAACGAGGTCGGCTACCAGTTGTTCGGCGTGGCAGCCGAGGACTCGAGCGACGACGTCGTGCTGTCCCCTCTGTCGATCGGCCTGGCCTTCGGGATGGCCGATGCCGGTGCGTCAGGCGACACCGAACAGGCCCTTGCCGACCTGTTCGTCTACCCGGTGGACGGTGAGGACCGCTGGGCGGCCTTCAACACGCTCGACCAGTCGGTGGTCGACGCGGGCGGGCCCGTGGTCCGGGTCGCCAACCGCCAGTTCCCCGACACCTCCTTCGAGACCGTGCCCGGCTACGACCAGGAACTGGGCCGATGGTTCGGGACCGGGATCGAGCCGTTGCCGCTGCGGGACGACCCCGAGGCGTCACGGGCGCGGATCAACGACTGGGTGGCCGACCAGACCGAACAGCGGATCCCGGAACTGGTCCCCGAGGGCATGGTCAATGCCTCCTCCGTGATGATGCTGGTCAACGCGCTGTACCTGGAGGCCGACTGGGCCCAGCCGTTCGGCAAGTACCCGACCGAGAACGCCCCCTTCACCCGGCTGGACGGCTCGACCGTGACCGTCCCGCTGATGCACGAACTCGAGTTGACCGGGCCGGCGGTGGTGGCCGAGGAGTACGCGGCCACCGAGGTGCCCTACGACGGCGACCTGTCGATGCTCGTGATCGTCCCCACCGAGGGCAACTACGACCAGGTCGAGACGTCCCTGTCGGTCGACCTCGTCGCCGAGATCGACGCCGCCGCCACGACCGGGGCGGTCGAGTTGTGGTTGCCGCGGTTCGAGTCGGACGGCACGGTCGACCTCCGCGCGGCCTTCGACTCGATGGGCGTGGACGACGTCTTCGGCCCGACGGGCACCTGGGACGGCATCGCTCCGGGCATCACACTCGAGTCCGGCCTCCATGCCGCCGACATCAGCGTGGACGAGGACGGCACCGTGGCGTCGGCGGCGACGATCCTGGAGTTCGAGGCGAGCGGTGGGCACGAACCCGACGCGACCGTGCGGGCCGACCGACCGTTCCTCTACCTGGTCCGGCACCGACCGACCGGGGCCGTGCTGTTTGTGGGCCGCGTCATGGACCCGGCCGCCTGACGCGCCCGACGCGGGTTCGTTGCTCAGGGGCGGAAATGCGCGACGACCTCGACGTGGTGGGTCATGGGGAACAGGTCGAACGGCTGGGCCGAGCGCAACCTGTAGCCGTGCTCAGCAAGTTCGCGGGCGTCGCGGGCCAGGGCCGCGGGGTCGCAGGCCACGTAGACCACGTCGCCCGGGGCGTGCCCGGCCAGGTCGGCGATGACGTCGGTCCCGGCGCCGGTGCGTGGCGGGTCCAGCACCACCACGTCTGGTGGGGCGTCGTGGTCACGTCGCACGAACTCGGCCACGTCCATCGCGGCCGCCTCGACCCGCTCGGCCAGTCCGGCGCGCTCGGCGTTCGCGTCCAGGTGGTCCACGGCACGATCGATGCCCTCGACGGCGGTGACCCGCGCTCCGGCCCGCGCCAAGGGCAGGCTGAACAACCCGACCCCGGCATAGAGGTCCCACGCGATCAGCCCGTCGACATCACCCAGGACGTCGAGCACGGCCGCGACCAGCGCCTCGGCCCCCGACGTCGTGGTCTGGAAGAACCCGTCGACGTCCGCGGTGAAGTCCAGTCCCGCGACCCGTTCGGTGACGGTGCCGTCGCCACGCGCCGTGACGGTGGAGCCGTCGGGCTGTTCGAACTGCAGGCCCAGTGGCGCGCCGCCGACCTCGTCGATCGTGGGCAGGTGGAGCGGGCCCGGTCCGGGCCGCAGAACTGCCGCCCGGTCCCCGGTCGAGGTCGCACGAACGGTCACGTCGGCCGCGCCCGTGTCGTCCCCCACGGCCGCGCGGACCGCCTGCGCCCCATCACTCAGCACCGGGCACACGGCGATCGGGACGACGTCGGTGGTGGCGGCCCGGTGGAAGCCCAACCGACCGTCGTCGGCCGCGTGCAGGCGCGCCACGGTGCGGTAGCCCAGCGCCGGTCCGACCGCGACGGCATCGTGCACGGGCGGGTCCTCCAGCCGGCCCAGCCGCTCGAGTTGCTCGGTGACGACGCGGGTCTTGAGGGCCAGTTGGCCGCTGGGGGACACGTGCTGGAGGTCGCAGCCACCGCAGGTGTCAGCGTGCGGACAGGGGGGCTCGACCCGGTCGGCGGCCGGTTCGAGCACCTCCAGCAGGCGCCCTCGGGCCCAGCGCTTGCGGTCGTCGTCGACCTGGAAGCGGATCGACTCGCCCGGCAACGCCCCCGGCACGAACACGGCCTTGCCGTCGACGCGGGCGACGCCTTCGCCGCCATGCGTGAAGCCGTCGACCACCGCTTCCAGCGGATGGGTGGGCAGGCGACTCATGTCGGGTCCTTCACAAGTGGCGGGACTGGACGCACGATCCGCCGTCGACGACGGATCGTGCGTCCAGTGTGTCGGACGGTGCGGCCGGCAAGCGGAAGAACGGTGTCCGTCCGTGGGTCGGCACAGGCGAGTCGTGCCTCACCCAACGTCGTCGGTGCCGTCGCGGGGGCGGTGGGCCACCAGCACGACCCAGTCGCCGTGCGGTCGGACCTCAACCTCGACGAAGCCGGCAGCGGACAGGGCGTCGACCACGGTGGCCGCGCGAGCTGTGCCGACGCCGCTCGCGATCAGCAGGCCGCCGGGGGCGGTCGCGGCGTACAGGTCGTCGGCCAGGGCGACCAGCGTGTGGGTCAACAGGTTGGCCAGTACCACGTCCCACGGCCCGGCCGCGTCGGTGACGGACCCGACCCGCAGGTCGAGGTGGAGGTCGTTGTCCGCGGCGTTGCGATCGGCGACCGCGACCGCCTCCGGATCGGTGTCGACGCCGACGACCGGGTCGCCACCCTGCAGGACCGCGGCCATCGCCAACACGCCCGTCCCGGTCCCGACGTCCAACACGGAACGTCCGACCAGGTCCACCTCGGCCATCGCGTCCAGGCATCCGGCGGTGGTCGCGTGGTGGCCGGAGCCGAACGCCTGGCCCGGGTCGAGCAGGATCCGGTGTCGCCCGGGAGCGGTGACGTGGACCTCGGCACGGTGGTGGGGGACGATGTCGATCCGGCCGGCGGCGACCGGCGTGGCGCTGCGGCGCCACGCCTGGAGGTGGTCGACGGTCGGTTCGAACCGCCAGGCCACGTCGGTGGCGATTCCCGGCACCGCCTCGGCGGTGGGCTCGGACCCGTCCGGGCCATGGTCGAACCACGCGTCCAGTTCGCGGCCACGGTCACGCAGGCCCAGCGCGCCGGCCTGCCACAGGTGCGCGGCCACGACCTCGCCGTCCTCCCCGGGCGGGACCGCCACGGTCGCCACCCAGTGGCCGGCCACGTCGGGGGCGTGCGGGGCGTCGTGTTCTGACGGTGCGTGGACGCAGCGATTCGGCGCGGACGACGACTCGGCTGCTGCGGGCTCGGTGGTCACGGGGTCCTCGGGGATCCTGGTCGGCGTCGTGGTCGATGGCGGTCCACGTCGGTGGGCCGGGGCGTGCTCAGGTCCGGCGCTGGAGCCACGGGGCGATCACCTGCGGGCCGACCAGGTCGTGGTCGACGACGTCGTGGCGTTCGCGACGGGCCGACCACAGCGCGCTGACGATCGCCGCGGCCGGGATCGCCAGCAAGGCCCCGAAGGCACCCAGCAACGACGCGCCCGCGAGGACCGCGATGAAGGCCACGGCCGGGTGGAGCGACACCGTGTGGGCGGTGATCCGTGGGGCGATCAGGTAGTTCTCGACCTGCTGGTAGGCGACGACGGCACCCACCACCCATGCGGCGTCGCCGACCGACGACGCCAGCGCGATCGCGACCGGCAGGACCCCGGACAGGTAGGTCCCGACCACCGGAACCACGCTGGAGACCACGCCCACCCAGATGCCCAGGGCGATGGCGTAGTCCAGTCCCAGCAGCCAGAACACGATCGTGTGGAACACCGCCGACACGATCGCGGTCAGGACCCGGGAGTAGAGGTAACCGCCGGTCTTGTCGACCGCGATCTCCCAGATCTCCAGGAACTCGCGTTGCGACGACGGCTGCATGTTCGACGACACCACCCGGCGAAGCTTCGGCCCGTCTGCGGCGAGGTAGAACGCGACCAGGGCGATCGTCAGGATGTTGAACAACGACCCGACGACCGACGCGCCGAGGTTCAGCGCGCCCCGTCCAGCCGACCCGGCCATCGCGGGCAGGCGGCTCGGCAGGTCCTGCTGCAGGCCGTCGATCCACTCCGGCACCCGTTCGCCCAGGTCACCCGGCAGCGACTGGGCCTGGCGGCTGAGGTTGCGCAGCAGTTGCGGCGCGGTCTCCACCAGGGTCGTGACCTGGTCGACGATCAACGGCACCATCGCCGCGAAGAAGCCGACGAACCCGATGGTGGTGAGGGCGAACAACAGTCCGGTCGCGGCGCCGCGTGACATGCCGCGATCGTGCATCCACTTCACGGCGGGCTCGAGCGCGAACGAGATGAACAGCGCGACCGCCAGGCTGATCAGCAACCCGCGGACCCGACTGATGATGGCTCCGGCCAACGAGGCCAGCAGGAACCCGCCAGCGACGCCCACGGCCAGTGTCAGGGCGAGTCGCGGCTGCAACCGCCGGTCCCGCCCGATCGTCGCGATGCGCTGGGCTACGGCGTCGCCCAGTCGTGCGGCATCGTCGGATCGCTGCCCCTGGTCCCCGTGGTCACTGGTGTCGCTGGTGTCGCTGGTGATCGGCATGGGCGTAGTCTAGGCCTGCCACCGGTTCGCGGTGGCGTCCGTCCGGAACGTCCGCGTCGAGGTGTTGCGTGTCCGCTGTCGCCGACCCATCGACCCGGCCGGACATGGCCATCGAGGTCACCGGGCTGGTCATGCGCTACGGCGCACACACGGCGGTCGCCGGGCTCGACCTGGCCGTCGGCGCCGGCCGCACGCTGGCGCTGCTGGGCCCCAACGGCGCGGGCAAGACCACGACGGTCGAGACCTGCGTCGGGTTGCGCGGACCCGACGCAGGGACGGTTCGCGTGCTCGGACTGGACCCGCTGGTCGACGGCCGGCGACTGCGGCCCCGGCTGGGCGTGATGCTGCAGGAGCAGGGCGTCTACCCCCAAGCCAGGCCCCGCGAGGTGCTGGCGCTGCAGGCGGCGATGTTCACGGATGCGCGCGACGTCGACGACCTGCTCGACCGGGTCGGCCTGTCCGATTCGCTGGCGACGCGGTTCCGCGACCTGTCGGGCGGCCAACAGCAACGCCTGTCGTTGGCCCTTGCCCTGGTCGGCCGGCCCGAGGTGGCGTTCCTGGACGAGCCCACGGCCGGCCTGGACCCGGCCGCGCGCCGGGCCACGTGGCACCTGGTCCGCGGGCTGCAGGCCGACGGCGTGACGGTCGTGCTGACCACCCACCTGCTGGACGAGGCCGAGGAACTGGCCGACGACGTGGTCATCATCGACCACGGCCGGGTCGTGGCCGCCGGGACACCCGACGACCTGGTCCGGGCCGACGACGTGGTGTTCACCACCGACGTGGAGGTGGATCGCGTCGACCTGTCGGCGCGACTGGGTGTCGCGGTCGAGCGCCGGGGTCGTCGCTCCCACCGCCTGCCGGTCCCGTCGAGCCCGGCCCTGCTGGTCGCCCTGTCGTCGGCGCTGGCCGACCTCGACGTGACGATGACCAGCCTCAACGCCGATCGCCGCGGTCTCGAGGACGTGTTCCTGCGCCTGACCGACCCCACCAACGGCAGGGGAGCGGCGCGGCTCGACGCCGACGACGCCGCCCCGACGGGTCGCCGCCGCGGGCGTCGATCCCGGCGGGGCCGCTGATGGGAACCGCCGCCTCCGCCCCACGCACGATCCTGGCCCAGGCCACGATGGAACTGCGCCTGCTGGTCCGCAACGGCGAGAGCCTGATCGTGACGCTGGGTATCCCGCTCGGGTTGCTGGTGTTCTTCTCGGTCGTCGACGTGCTGCCGACCGACGGCGACCCGGTGGCGTTCCTGGTGCCGGGCGTCCTGGCGATCTCGGCGATGGCCACCGGGCTGGTGGCGGTGGCGATCCAGACGGGGTTCGAGCGCAAGTACGGGGTGCTGAAACGGCTGGGCACCACCCCGTTGACACGGGCGGGGTTCGTGGTCGCCAAGGCGTTGGCGATGGTCGTGCTGCTGTGCGGCCAGGTCGTCGCGGTGCTGGCCGTGGCCGTGCTCGGCCTGGGGTGGCAGCCGGGGGGCTCGGTCGTGGTGGCGGTCGTGGCCACGCTGGTGGGCGGCTTCACCTTCTCGGCACTGGGCCTGTGGATGGCGGGGGCGTTGAAGGCCGAGCTGACGCTGGCGCTGTCAAACGCCCTGTTCCTGGTCCTGCTGCTGGTCAGCGGGCTGGCGTTCGACCCGGCAGCGTTGCCCGCACCGATCGCCGCCGCCGGCTCGTTGTTGCCCTCGGGTGCCCTGGGCAACGTCACCCGCGCAGCCCTGTCGTCGCCGTCGACGGTGGACGGGGCCGGGTTGCTGGTGGTCGTCGCGTGGGGACTGGTCGCCACCGTCGGGGCCGTCCGCAGCTTCCGCTGGGACGGGTGACCGGTGCGCTCGCGGGGCCTCGGCCGTGCCCGCCGGGAGGCGGGCCACGGGGCCGTGCGGGGATGCCGCAGAGGTCCGCCGGTGGCGGCTGCGGGGGGACACGACCCGTGCTCCGGACCCCCTCGTCCGAGCGCTAGACTGCCGGAGTGACGTGCGGTTCGGGAGTCCGATGTCCGGGCCACGTCGGTCGCCCGACCTCCCGACGACCCCGCTCGGGCGTGGCGACCCGGCCACTCGGTGGTCACGGATGGGTCCGCATGCGGCGTCGGCTCCTCCGTCCACCCCCCCGACGGTCACCATGGTTGGTCTGACACGACGAGGAGACGACACGGTGCGACGAATCCCATCGCGCACGTCCCGCCAGCGCCGTACGGCCCGCGGGATCGGGCTGGCGGTCATGACGTTGGTGTTGGCCGGGTGCTCCGGCGAACAGACCATGCTGGAGCCCAAGGGCCCCTTCGCACAGGATCCGGACACGCTCTTCAAGTACGTGCTGATCGTCGCGGCCGTGGTGTTCGTGTTCGTCCAGGGCCTGATCATCTTCACCTCGTGGCGGTTCCGCCGCAAGGACGGTGACACCGACATCCCCGAGCAGGTGCACGGCAACACCGTGCTCGAGATCATCTGGACGGTGGTCCCGCTCGCCATCCTGGTCGCCATCGCGATCCCGACCGTGCGACAGGTGATCGCGCTCGCCGAGGAGCCCGACGGCGCGATGGTCGTCGAGGTCATCGGCCACCGCTGGTGGTGGGAGTACCGCTACCCCGATTCCGGCATCATCACCGCAAACGAACTGGTCATCCCGGTCGGCACGCCCATCCGGCTGGAGATGCGCGCAGAGGAGTCCGGCGCCCCCGACCGTGGGGTCCTGCACTCGTTCTGGGTCCCGGCGCTGGCCGGCAAGCAGGACGTGATCCCCGGTCGCGTCTCGACGCTGAACATGCAGGCCGACGTACCCGGTCGCTTCCTCGGCCAGTGCGCCGAGTACTGCGGGCTGTCGCACGCCAACATGCGCAACCGCGCGGTCGCCCTGGAACCCGACGACTTCGACGCCTGGGTCGCCGCCCAGCAGCAACCGTCCGAGGTCGCAGCCACCTTCGCCCAGCTCAGCCCGGAGGAGCTGGAGGCCGGGGTCATCCCGGAAGGGGTCCCGGAGGACGTCGGGCGGGGCTACTACGTCTACAACCAGTCCAACTGCGTGGCCTGCCACGCCCAGATGACCACGGCCCCGGTCGCCTCGGCCGAGGACTTCCAGGCTCGCCAGGGCCCCAACCTCACCCACCTGTTGAGCCGCAAGGAGTTCGCGGGGGCGATCTTCGACCTCTACGAGCGCGCCGACCCCGACGACCCGAACGCGGACTTCACCGACGAGGTGAACGTCGATCTGCTGACCGCCTGGGTCAACAACGCCCCGTCGCTGAAGGCCATGCGCCCCGAGAACGGCGTCGGGATGCCCAGCTTCGAACAGGGCGCGACCGAGAACACCACCGGCGCGATCCAGGGCGGGTTGGCCCCCGAGGACCTCGACAACCTCGTGGCCTACCTGCTGACGATGGAGTGACCGTGTCTGCTGCCCCCTCCACGGCGTCCGAACCGGCGTCTGCCCCCCACCCGACCAGGAGACGATGATGGCGACCACCACGGCCCCGCCGCAGACGAAGTCTCGCAGCCTGCTGTCCCGCCCCACGGCGCTGGACGGTTTCAAGGGCTACCTCGCCACCACGGACCACAAGAAGATCGGGATCATGTACTTCTGGTCCGTGCTGGTCTTCTTCTTCTTCGGTGGCGTCGCGTCGTGGGTGATCCGGGCCCAACTTGCCGTCGCCGAGAACACCCTGGTCAACGAAGAGATCTACAACCAGGCGTTCACCCTGCACGGGCTGACCATGATCTTCCTGGTCGTCATGCCACTGGGTGCGGCCTTCTTCAACTACCTGATCCCGTTGCAGATCGGCGCTCGCGACGTCGCGTTCCCGCGTCTGAACGCGTTCTCGTTCTGGACCTTCCTGTTCGGCGGGCTGTTCCTGTACTCGTCACTGTTCTTCCAGGCCGTCCCCAACGGCGGCTGGTTCGGCTACGCGCCGCTGTCGACCCAGATCCCCGGCAACAACATGGCGTTCTACGCCGTAGGCCTGCAGATCGTGGGCATCGCGTCGTTGTCGGCCGCCGTCAACTTCATCACCACCATCCTGAACATGCGGGCTCCGGGCATGGAGTTCATGCGCATGCCCGTGTTCATCTGGATGTCGTTGATCACCAACTTCCTGCTGTTGTTCGCGCTGCCGATCATCGCGGCGGCGCTGTTCATGCTCAACGGCGACGTGGTGTTCGGGACCCAGTTCTTCCAGCCCGCCACCGGCGGGGACCCGATCCTGTGGCAGCACCTGTTCTGGCTGTTCGGGCATCCCGAGGTCTACATCATGATCCTGCCGGCGATGGGGATCGTGAGCGAGGTCATGCCGACCTTCTCGCGCAAGCCCCTGTTCGGCTACACCGCGATGGTGTTCGCCGGCGTCGCGATCGGGTTCATCGGCTTCGGCGTGTGGGCGCACCACATGTTCACCTCGGCGGTCGGCCCGATCGGGCGGGTGGCGTTCGGCATGACCACGATGTTCATCGCGGTCCCGACCGGCATCAAGATCTTCAACTGGGTGTTCACGATGTGGGGCGGCAAGGTCCGCTTCACCCCGGCCATGTTGTTCTCGGTCGGGTTCGTGTCGATGTTCACCATCGGTGGGCTGTCGGGGGTGACCCACGCGATCGTGCCCCACGATGCCCAGCAGACCGACACCTACTGGGTCGTGGCGCACTTCCACTACGTGTTGTTCGGTGGGGCGCTGTTCGGCCTGGTGTCCGGCATCTACTACTGGTTCCCGAAGGTCACGGGGAAGTTGCTGGACGAGACGCTGGGCAAGTGGCACTTCTGGACCTGGCTGATCGGGTTCAACCTCACCTTCGGACCGATGCACATGTCCGGCCTGTTGGGCCAGCCCCGCCGTACCGCCGTGCTGCCGGCCGAACTCGGTCCCGATGTCGTGCTCTACAACCGGTTGTCGACGGCTGGGGTGGCGGTGCTGACCATCTCGGCCCTGATCTTCCTCTCCAACCTCATCACCTCGTTGCGGTCGGGCGAGGCGTCCGGTGACGACCCCTGGGACGCTCGCACACTGGAGTGGATGACGCCGTCGCCCACGCCATACGTCAACTTCCACGAGATCCCGACGGTCACCGCGCGTGACGAGTTCTGGGAGCGCAAGTACGCCGAGGCCGAGGACGGTGTCGTCCGGCCGGTCCCCGCCGGCGCGTCGCAGGACCACGGCGACCCGGCCCCGGTCGGCGACACCGCCACCGTCGAGGGCACGGGCAACGCGAACGCTGTGCCCGACGACATCGCGGTGACCGAGGACGTCGCGTTGGCCAAGGTCACCTCCGACGACCACGGCGGCAACCCCGATGCCGCCGGGGACGCCGAGCACCACATCCACATGCCCGACCCGTCGTACTGGCCGCTGATCTCTTGCGTCGGGTTCATCCCGCTGGGCTACGGCCTGGCCTTCGCCTCGCCCACGCTCATCGCGCTGGGTGCGCTGTGGCTGCTGATCGGGATGTTCGGCTGGATACTCGAGCCGGTCGCCGAGGGCGACGACGACTACGACCCCGACGTCGTACACGCCTGACGCCACCCGGCGTCCGGCACCGCCCGGCAACCCACCACTCCACGACCAACCGTGACGAAGGAGGCGTGCGTGTCCGCAGCCGTTGAAGAGACCTCGATGGGCATCGACAACCGCAAACTCGGGATGTGGGTGTTTCTGGGCTCGGAGTTCATGTTCTTCGGCGCGTTCATCACCGCCTACCTGCTGTACCTCAACACCACCGCCGGTGGCCCCGACGGCGAGATCTTCGACATCGTCTACACCTCCATCAGCTCGTTCGTGCTGCTGATGAGCTCGCTGACGATGGTGCTGGCCCACAACGCCCACGTGCACGGCGACATGCGGCGGATGCGGTTGTGGATCCTCGCGACCGCGTTGCAGGGACTGGTGTTCGTGGGTGGACAGGCCTACGAGTTCACCAAGTTCGTCAACGAGGGACTGGTGCCCACCGGCAGCCCGTTCGCGTCGGCCTTCTTCGTGCTGACCGGCTTCCACGGCGTCCACGTGACCGTGGGCGTGATCCTGTTGCTGGGCCTGTGGAGTTACAGCCACACCGGCAAGGTGAAGTCCGACCAGCCACTCAAGACCGAGATCATCGGCTTGTACTGGCACTTCGTCGACATCATCTGGGTGATCATCTTCGTGGTGGTCTACCTGATCCCGTGGGGCTAGCCGCAGCCCCCGCACCACCACCGCACCCGACCCACTGACCGGACGGACCACGACATGGCAGACACCGCCACCGAGGCCACCAGCGACGTCGCCGTCGAGAATGACCACCACGAGCCCACCCCGCGGGAGTACGTCCAGATCGCGGCGGCGCTGGCGGTGATGACCGCGATGGAGTTCTCGACCTACTTCATCGACTTCGGGCTGCTGTCCACGCCCCTGCTGCTGGTGCTGATGGCCATCAAGTTCGTCATGATCGCCGGCTTCTTCATGCACCTGAAGTTCGACACCCGGGTGTTCCGCCAGTTGATGCTCCTCGGATTGGGGGGGGCGCTGACGCTGTACCTGGCCGCCACGCTGGCGTTGCACGAGTTCCCCGCCGGCACGGGCCTGGGCTGAGGCGAGACGACCCATGGACCTCACCCTCGGCGGCATCGACATCCAGGCGGGATTCCCCCTGGACGTGACACTGCTGTCGATCGGGCTGCTGGCCGGGTACTGGGGACTGGTCCGGCGCCACGGCGCGGTGATGGGGGTACCCGGACGCGGGTCCGTCACGCGGCGCGAGGTGACCTTCTTCGTCACCGGGGTCGCGGTCTTCTGGCTGTCCGACGGGTGGCCGCTGACGGCCCTGGCCGACCGGATGTTCTCGTTCCACATGATCCAGCACGTGGTCCAGGCGTTCGTGATCCCGCCGCTGCTGCTGCTGGGCCTGCCCGACTGGATGGGCGACGTGCTGTTGCGCAACGACCGGGTGCGGCGCGTCGTGACCCGCCTGGCGACGCCACTGGTCGCCGGGGTGCTGTTCAACGTCGTGTTCCTGGTCACCCACCTCCCCGACGTCGTGGCGCTGCAACTGCACGACGACCTGTTCCACGCCGCCGACCACCTGGTGCTGATCGGGGCGGGCCTGTTGATGTGGGTGCCGGTGTTCAGCCCGTTCCCGGGCCTGTTGCCAAGGATGCACACGCTGGGCCAGATGCTCTACCTGTTCATGATGACCCTGTTGCCCACCATCCCGTCCGCGTTCCTGTTGTTTGCCGATACCCCCCTGTACCCCGTCTACGCGTCCGTCGAGCAGCCGTGGTCGCTGACCCTGCTCGACGACATGCGCATCGGCGGCTTGATCATGAAACTCGGGGGTGGGTTCCTGTTGTGGGGCATCATCGCCGTGAAGTACTTCCGCTGGGCCGGGGAGAACGAGCGCGCTGACCGCGAGGCGCGCCGACTCCGGCGCGCTGACCTGACCACGACCTCGACCGAGGGACCGGCATGAACGACGACTTCCGCAACCGTGCCTTCCTGCCGGTGGTGATCCCGTTGGGGATCTTGGCCGTCGTGGCCGCCGGCGTGGGCCTGTACTGGTGGTTGCTGTCCTACAACACCCGCGAGGGTGCGGCCGCCCTGGCGATCGTGGCGGCTGCGGGCATCCTGGTGGCGATCACGCTCGCCACCTCGCAGGACTCGCTGAGCCGCGCCAAGCAGGCCGGCGTGGTGCTGGCCGCGCTGGGCCCGGTCGTGGTCGGTGCCGCCATCGCGGGCGGGGCGTTGGGCATCGACCCTTCGGTCCTCAACATCAACGCCCAGCCCGAGGCCCCGTCACTGTTGTTGCCCGACGTCCCCGAGGACGCGCCGCTGCTGGCCGCGGTCGACCTCAACTCGTTCTGCCTGCCCTCGGGTGGCGGCTGCGAGCCAACCAAGGAATGGACCATCGAGTCCACCGATGAGATGGCCGAGCTGCTCACCTACGCCTTCGACAACCAGAACGCCGGGGTGGAGCACAACCTGGTGCTCTACAACCTGCCCGACGAGGGCGCGTTCGGCTCCGCGATCGACTCGCTGGGGACCGAACCGCTCAGTCCGAGCATCCCCGAGACCTTCCCGGGCATCGAGACGCGGGCCTACGAGTTCGAGTGGTTGCCGGCCGAGGAGGGCGGCGAGCCCCAGCCGGTCCCCGAGTTCTACTTCGTGTGCACCGTGCACCCCAGCACCATGTGGGGCACCGGCACCATCGACGGCCTCGAGGGCTAGCTGCCCGCCACGACAACCGACGGCCCCGGACCTCGGTCCGGGGCCGTCGCACGTCCGGGGACCTGCCCGTCCACGTGTCGCATCGGTCGCCAGCCGCCGTCCGAGCGGGTTCAGGCGACGGCGTCGACGGCGGCGGCGATGAAGACCAGGGCGAGGAAGACCGTCGAGTAGTGGAACAGGCGCATGGCTGCGGCGACCGTGCGGGCCGCCCGCAACCGGTGGGCCAGCACCAGCCAGCCGGTCGACAAAACCAGGCCCGGCACGGCGAACCACGGACCCGCCGGGGCGCCACCCACGTAGGCCAGCACCAGGGCGGCCAGCAGCCAACTGTTGAACAGGATCTGGCGGGTGGTCTCGTCGTTGCCCCAACTCACGGGCATCATCGGGAGGTCAGCCTTGGCGTAGTCCTCGCGGTACTTCATGGCGAGCGCCCAGAAGTGCGGCGGCTGCCACCAGAACAGGATCCCGAACAGCAGCCACGGGCGCGGGTCGGAGAAGGGCTGCCCGGTGGCGGCCCAGCCGGTCAGCACCGGCATGCACCCGGCGATGCCGCCGATCACGACCGCCTGTGGGGTACGACGCTTCAGCAGCATGGTGTAGACGAAGACGTAGAACAGCAGTCCGAAGGTGGCCAGTGACGCGGCCAGCAGGTTGACCATGAGGGCCAGCCAGGCGAACCCGGCGATCCCCAGCACGATCCCGAGCCATAGGGCCTGGTGGGGCCGGATGGCGCCCGACGCGGTCGGACGCTGCGCGGTGCGGGCCATGCGACGGTCGATGTCGCGGTCCCAGAAGTTGTTGATCGCGTTCGCGCCACCGGCCGACAGGGTCCCGCCGACGACGGTGTTCACCAGCGCCCAGGTCCCCGGCCAGCCACCGACGGCCACCACCATCGTGGGGATGGTCGTGACCAGCAGCAGTTCGATGATCCGAGGCTTGGTCACCGCGATCCAGGCGAACACGCGGGAGCGCCGGTCGACGTCGTGGAGCGGGCCCACCCGGGGGTCGCCGGCCGTCGTCGGATCGACGGTGGTGGACGACGTTTTCGTCCCTCGCCGAACCCGCGCGTCTGCCCCGGTGTCCGCCCCGGTGTCTGCCCCGGTGTTCGGGGCCTCGGCGGGCGTCGCAGTCACGGTGGCGGGTCCTCGCGAGGAGTCGGTGGTGGGTGCGTGGCGGGTCCGGCGGCGAGACGGGGAGCACCGGTGTCGGGGACGGCCGGCTGGGCGGCCGCTCGGTGCTCGTGGCCCGATCAGGTCGGCACGCCCACCCGACGTCGAGGGTAGGCCCGTGCGGGCCGTGCGGCGACCCCGGCCGCGGGTCGCGCGGGGGTCGCCGGTGCCGTGGTGGGCGTACCCTGCGGCCATGCCCACGACTGCCGCCGTCACCGTGCCTGCAGCGCACCGTCCGCAGGTGCGCCGCGCCGCACTGGCCGCGCTTGTGGCCAACATCGGGATCGTGCTGACCGGTGGGATCGTGCGGGTGACAGCGTCCGGGCTGGGCTGCAGCGACTGGCCGACCTGTTCCGGCACGTCCGTGGTGCCGTCGGGCAGCGACCTGGGGTGGCACAGCGCCGTCGAGTTCGGCAACCGGCTGCTGACCTTCGCCGTGCTGGCCGCCGCCGTCTGGGTCGTGGTGGCCGTGCGTCGGGAGGCACCGGACCGACCCGACCTCCGGGTCCTGGCCTGGGCCCAGCCTGCCGGGGTGGTCGGGCAGGCGGCGCTCGGGGGCGTCACGGTGCTCACCGGGCTCCACCCGCTGGTGGTGGCCGCCCACTTCCTGGCCTCCATGGGACTCGTGGCCGCCGCGGTGGTCCTGTTCGACCGTGCCCGCGGACTCGCCGCCGACCGGGTACCCGGCCTGCCGGCGGCCACGGGTGCGATCGTCGCCGCCGCCGGCGTGGTGCTGGTGCTCGGCACGCTGGTGACCGGGTCCGGGCCGCACGCGGGCGACGTGGGCACGGTCCGCCTGGGCCTCGACGTCCGCACCGTCGCGGTCGCCCACGCCGACGCCGTGTGGGTGCTGGTCGGGCTGACGGTGGCGGTGCTGGCGGTGGCGGTCGGGACCGGTGCCATCCGGGCGCGGCGGGCGGCGACGATGTTGCTGGCCGTGGAGATCGCGCAGGGTGGGCTGGGCTACCTCCAGTACGCCCTTGGGGTCCCACCCGTGCCCGTGATCGTGCACATCCTCGGCGCGGCCGTGGTGTGGAGTGCGGCCTGGCACCTGGCGGTGGCCGTGCGACCGTCCCGGCACGAGCCCGACCCGGTCGAGGGTCGGGCGACCACCCGGGACGCCGATGCCCTGGCCGGTCGGACCTGAGGCCGACCCGTCCACGTATGGTCCTAGGCTGGCGGGCATGGAGACCGCGGCGGGCACCGGGCGTGGGACCAGCGCCGGTGCGTGGTCCCGCCCGGCCGCCGTGGCCCTGGGCGGGGCGCTCGGCGCACTCGCGCGCTGGGGGTTGGACGTCGCGATGGCGATCGAGGGCTGGCCGGCGGCGACGCTGGTCGCCAACCTGTCGGGCGCGTTCGTGCTCGGGCTGGTCTCGCGGCGACTCGGTGACTCGCTGCCTGCCGTCGGGCTGCGGGTCGGGCTGCTCGGGGCGTTCACCACGTGGTCGTCCCTGGTGGTGCAGGTCGTCGACCTGGGGGAGCGGCCGGTCGTCGCGATCGGCTACCTGCTGGTCAGCCTCGGGGGCGGCCTCGCGCTGGCGGCGTTGGGCCTGCGGCTCGGCGCGCCCCGTCCCGGTGACGGCCCGGCCGGAGCGGGACCGGTCCGGTGACGTGGGCATGGGTGGCCGTCGGGGGCGCCATGGGTGCGCTCGTGCGCGACGGGGCCGCGCGCTGGCGGGGACCGGTGGCCGGCACGGACCTGGTCAACCGGGTGGGCGCCGTGGTGCTCGGCCTGGCGCTGGCCGCGCTCGACGCCGGGGTCCTGGCGCGGCCCGGCCATGCGCTGGTGGGCATCGGCCTCGCGGGTGCCATGACCACCTTCTCGACGCTGGTGGTGCAGGTGGTCGACCCGCCGGGCCCGGGCCGTCGCGGCCCGGACTGGTCGCGCCTGGTGCGCGAGACCGTGGTGGGGCTGGTGCTGGCCGCGGCGAGCCTGTGGTCGGCGGCGCGACTGTTGGCCTGACCGGTCGGTGGCACCGACCGGTGACGGCGTGGCTCAGTTCCCGCGTACCCGGACGTCTGCGCCACGCCGGGCGAGATGCTCGAACAGGTAGGCCTCGGACAGCGCGGTGCGGGCGAGGTCGTCGAGGTGCTGTGACTCGTCCTCCCCGTGCGCGTTGCTCTCCGGGTCCTCGACCCCGATCAACAGCGCCGCCGCACCGCCGAAGGCCTCGGCGAAGGGACCGACCAACGGGATCGAGCCGCCACACCCCAACCACGCGACGTCGTGGCCGTAGCCGTCGGCGAACGCCGTCGCCGCAGCCTCGTGCGCGGCGCTGGACGGGTCGACGACCCACGCGGGTGCGGCCGACCCGCGGCGCACCTCCACCTCCAGGCCCCAGGGGACGTTGGCCTCCAGGTGGGCCTGCAGGGCCGCGAACGCGTCGTCCGGATCCTGGCCCGGCACCAACCGGCACGCGAGTTTCGTCGTCACCTCGTTCAGCAGCGTGTTGGAGGCCTGGGCGATGTCGGGGGCCGAGATCCCGGTCGGGGTGATGGTGGGCGTGAACCAGATCCGTTCCCACAGTCCCAGGTCGGGGTCGCCGACAAACTCCAGTCCGTCCACCGTCCGCGCCTCGGCCCGAAGTTCGGCGTCGTCCTCGGGCAGCGCCGTCAGGCGCGCGCGCTCGTCGTCGGACAACGTCCGGGCGTCGCCCAGGAAGCCGTCCACCGCGATCCGGCCCTGGTCATCGTGCATCGTGGCCAGCAGCCGGAAACTGGCGGTCAGGGCGTCGGGTACGAGCCCGCCCCACATGCCCGAATGCACGGGTTGCTGCATCGCCCGGACCGTGACGGTGGCATCGAGCAGTCCGCGCAGGGCCCACGTCAGGCCCGGCCAGCCGGTCTTGAAGTTGCCGACGTCGGCGATGACCAGCACGTCGGCGTCGAGGCGTTCGCCGTGCGCGGCCAGGAACTCGGCGAGGTGGGGCGACCCGATCTCCTCCTCACCCTCGACCAGGACCTTGACGTGCACCGGGACGCCGTCGCGCGCGTCCAGCCAGGCCCGGATCGCGGCGACATGCGCGATGATGCCGGCCTTGTCGTCGCTGCACCCGCGCCCGTACAGCCGCCCGTCCCGGACGGTCGGCTCGAACGGTGGGGAGGCCCAGTTGCCCGCGGTCGCGACCGGTTGGACGTCGTGGTGGGCGTACAGCAGGACGGTGGGGGCGTCCGGGTCGTCGGCGGTCAGGCTGCCGGTGACGTAGGGATGGGCCCCGGCGACCTCCAAGAGCGTCACGTCCTCGAGGCCGGCGCGGGCCAGGAGTTCGGCGGTCGCCTCGGCGCTGCGTCGCACCTCGGCCGGGTCGTGGCCGGAGGCCGAGATGGAGGGGATCCGGGCCAGCTCGACCAGGTCGTCGAGGTGGGCGGGGAGCCGCCGGGCGAGCGCGTCGGCAACGTCGGCGAGGTCGTCGGGGACCCGGACGCCCGCGGGAAGTTCGTTGGTCTGCATGGACGAGGTTATGGGTGCTCCGGTTCGGCGTCGGTGCGAGCGGTGGATGGCCGCGTGGGGCCGGATGGTCGATGGTGCCACGATCGCGCCGGTCTGCCAGCCCGTCGGCCTGCCCGACCGTCATGCCGGGCGTCCACGACCGCGCGCGGCGCGACCTGCGCGCGCCGCCTGTCGTCGCTCGTTGGGGCTCGCGAGTCGGCGGACTATCATGGCGCGTCAGCCCCGTCGCGGCCGGCGGATTTGCCGTGGGCGTCGCCAGGCGGGTGGACGACAAGGAACACGAGTGGGTCAGGCAGCCGACACCTGGGTACGCGTCCAGGGCATGCTCGAATCGGGCGATCTCGACGACCTCCCCAGCCTGTACGACATCGACGCCATCTACCTCGAGCCGTACAACCCGCCCCATCGCGGGAACCTGTTGATCCAGGCCTACCTGAAGGACTACCTCGCCGGCAAGGACGACGTCACGATCGAGGACAAGCGGGTCATCGAGTCCGAGGACGGGGCTGCGCTGGCGGTGGAATGGACCATCTCCTACGAGGCCGGCGGGCGGCGTTGGAACGAACTTCCCCGCGCCTCGTTCTTCGCATTCGGTGACGACGGCCAGATCGTGCACCACCGCGACTACACCTGACGAGCCTGCCGGGTCCTCGGCACCCCGTCGTCACGGGATCCGCCTCCGGGGCGGGTCCCGTTTTCTGGTGGCGGGGGGAAGGGACGCGGATCCCAGCCGGACGTCGTCCACAGGTGTCGGTCCCGTCGACCGCCGTCGTGGACGAGTGGGCTAGCGTGCCGCGACCCCGGCCGGAGTCCGCACCCATGGCACGATCCACCGACCCCCGACCTGCCGCGGACCCTCGAGCTGCCATCGAGGCTCGATCGGGCGTGGCTCGACCGCCGGTGCAGACCATCCGCCCGACCGGCGGACCCCTGGGGTGGACGGACGGGCCGCGCGGAGGCCGGACGGGTGCAGCGGGCCTGCCGGTCGCGGTGACCGGCCCGCGACACATCGTCACCCAGGTGGGGGCGTTCGTCGAGGCCAGCCTGGGCTGGCAGGTCACGGACGGCGATCACCTGCCACCTCGGGTGCTGCTGGCGGCCGTGGACGGCGCGCCTGCCGCGTCGTCCCCGGAGCGATCCGACGATCTGCCGACGGTGCTGCTGGTCGGACCGGACGATCCCCCGCTGGCCGCCGCGCACCAGGCCCAGGAGGCCCGGGCCGTGTTGGCCTGGCCCGGCCAGCACGATCGCCTCCAAACGGTGGTCGACGCGATCGTCGACGGCGGCGCGGACCCGGTGGTGCCACACGCCCGCCCCCTGGCCGTGGCGGGCAGTGCCGGTGGTGTGGGGACCACGACGGTGGCCCTGTCGATCGCGGCGTGGATGGCCTGGGAGGGCGGTCGCGTGCTTGCCGTCGTGGCTGGTCGCGGGCCCGTGGCCGGTGTCGATCGGGTGGCGCCGGCCGTGCTGGCGGGCCATCGTGGCTGGCCGGCCGCCGTCCCGGTCGCCGACGTCGCCGGCCTGCGAGTCGTCGCGGCGACGGGGCCGGTGCGGGAGGTGGAGGTGCCGCGCGGCGTGCGCGTGGTCGTCGACCACGGCGTGGTGGACTCGGTCGGCGCCCGCGTCGGCATGGACGGTGAGACGGTCGGCGAGGGGACACCCGACGTGCTGGTGGTCCGGCGCGACGGCGCCGGACGGGCGGCCGTGGAGGCCCACCCGGCTGCCGTCGTCGTGGTCGTCGACACCGGGCCCCGGACCCTGCGCGACCTGGCCGCCGTGGCCGGTGGCCGGCCGCTGGTCGTGGTCCCGTACTCGGCCCGGGCCGTACGCGCGCACGACCGCGGGAGGGTGCCCGGATCGCTTCCCCGCACGGTCCTGGATCCGCTCCGCGGACTGGCCGAGGCGGGGATGCACTGACCCCGTGGGCGGTGGCGCGACCCGTCTGCCCCGGCGCGCCGACGTGCGTGTCGGCCGAGGGCGGCTGACCTCGTCATCGTCTTCCGCGACGCCCGCAGTTCTAGGGTGAAACGACGGCGGCAGGGCCGGACGTCCCCACGGTCGTCGGTGCCGTGCGCGCCTCAGCCGTCGTCGGGGCCGCCGCGTTGCTCCACGACCTCGCAGTCGCTGTCGAGCATGGCCAGGGTGGATTCCTCGGCCAGCACGACCAGCCCGCGGGCATCCTCGTCGCAGGTGGCCCCGTCGAGGGACCCGGCACTGGTGCCGGTCACGGCCAGGCCGTGGAGGACGTGCCCGCCGCACGGCGTGGTGGACGGCGAGGCCGTCGCGGTCGGGGAGGGGGAGGTCGGCACGGTCGCCGGGCTCGACGTCCCGGAGCATGCCGCGACGACCAGGACACCACCCAGTGCCGACCCGATCCGACCTCGTGACCCGCGGATCCCCATGCGCCGAGGCTAGGCGCTGGCTGCCGTGTGGACGGGGGTGGAGGCGCGGTCGGGTTCCGTTGCGCGAGGCCCGCGTGTCCACAGGTGCCGTGATGGCATCCCGGACGGCGTCGTGTGGTTCGTAGCGTCACCGCTCCACCTGTTGGAGAGGCGAGACGGATGCGGACCACGACTGGCGACGTGCTGGACGAGTCCCTGCGCCTGGCGGTCGTGGACCGGGTGGTGCAGGACCCGGATGCGGGCCGCGACCACACCGACCGGGTCGTGGTCCGGCGGGCGGTCTCGCGGGCGCTCGCGGCCGAGGGCGTGGTCGTGGCACCCGCGGCCTGGGCCCGCCT
>JBBSMS010000047.1:0-22771 GCA_038233055.1 Nitriliruptorales bacterium | reverse complement strand
TCAGCCGCGGCATGCCTCAAACATGCGCTCCGGCCAGCCCAGGAATGCCCAAAACCCTTCACACGCCCGCCGCACCCGACGCGACCACAACGCTTCCGCGGGAGCACCGACCCCAGCCAACTACTGAACGATCGGGGCTAGTCTCGACCGGGACCGCCCGCATCCTGCCCGACGCCACGCCCCGAGGCTCCCGCGATGACCGACTCGCCCGCCACCGCCACCGCCACCGCCGCCGCCACCACCACCACCACCGATGCCACCGATCCGACCGCGCCGGACGGCGGCCCGGACGCCGGCGTGGTCGAGGGCGACGACACCGACACCGTGGCGGTTGACGACGACCGTGGCGATGCCGACGCCGGTCAGGCGTCCGGCAACGGCCGGCCCGACCCGACCGATCGCCGCGACCGTCCCGTCACGCCCGCCGAGGACGACGCCCATGCCGAGACGCCCACGTCGCGCGCGGTGCTGGCCGACCACCCCGCCACGGAGGAGCAACGGCGCTACCTCAACCGTGAACTGACGTGGCTGTCGTTCAACGAGCGCGTGCTCGCCCTGGCCGAGCGCGACGACCTCCCGCTGCTGGAACGGGTCAAGTTCCTCGCGATCTTCACCTCCAACCTCGACGAGTTCTTCCAGGTGCGCGTCGCCGGCCTGATGGACCAGGTCGCAGCCGGTCGCTCCAGCCCGCCGGCCGACGGGATGGCGCCAAGCCAGCAACTGAGCGCGATCCGAACCTACGCCGGGGAACTCGCCACGCGCCAGACCGACATCTTCCACGAACTGGTGGCCCCGGCCCTGGACGCCGAGGGCATCCGCTACTCGGACTGGTCGTCGCTGGACGACGAGGACCGCGACTACCTGGTGTCGGCGTTCGAGGAACACGTGTTCCCGGTGCTGACCCCGCTGGCGGTCGACCCGGTGCACCCGTTCCCCTACATCTCCAACCTGTCCCTGAACCTGGCCGTGGTGGTCCGTGACCCCGCCGACCAGACCACCCACTTCGCGCGCGTGAAGGTCCCCCCGATCCTCCCCCGGTTCGCGGTGATGCCCGACGGCGAACGCTTCGTGCCGCTCGAACAAGTGATCGCGGCCCACCTCGGCCAGCTCTTCCCCGGCCACGAGATCGTGGACCACCACCTGTTCCGGGTGACCCGCAACGCCGACCTGGAGGTGGAGGAGGACGAGGCCGACGACCTCATGATGGCAATCGAGTCCGAGCTCACCCGGCGCCGGTTCGGGCGGGTCGTGCGCCTCGAGATCGAGCCGTCCATCCCGGGCGACATCCTCAACCTGCTGATGCGCGAAATGGGGATCGAGGACGAACAGGTCGACATGATCCGGGGCCCGCTGGGGCTGGACGGGTTGATGAACCTCTACGACCTCGAACGGTCCGATCTGAAGTTCAAGCCCTACAAGACCGCGGTGCCGCCGGCGCTGGGCAAGAGCGCGACCGGCAGCATCTTCTCGTGCATCCGCCGGGGCGAGATCCTGGTGCACCATCCCTATGACTCCTTCTCGCGCACCGTCCAGCGCTTCATCGAGGCCGCCGCCCGCGACCCGCACGTGCTGGCGATCAAGATCACGCTGTACCGCACGTCGCCGGACTCGCCGATCGTCAATGCGCTGGTCAAGGCCGCCGAGGCCGGCAAGCAGGTGGTGGCGTTGGTCGAACTCAAGGCGCGCTTCGACGAGGAACGCAACATCGAGTGGGCGCGCACGCTGGAGGAGGTCGGGGTGCACGTGGCCTACGGCGTGGCCGGACTGAAGACCCACACCAAGATCGCGATGGTGGTCCGCCAGGAACACGGCCGGGTGGTGCGCTACGCCCACATCGGCACCGGCAACTACAACGACAAGACCGCCCGCATCTACGAAGACGTCGGGTTGTTGACCAACGACGCGTCCATCGGTGCGGACCTGACGGAACTGTTCAACGTGATGACCGGCTACGGCCGCCAGGGCAACGCCCGCACGCTGGTCACCGCTCCGGTCAACTTCCGCTCCGAGATCCTGCGCCTGATCGACCGCGAGGCCAAGGCCGACCGCGGCCGCATCATCATGAAGATGAACAGCCTGGTCGACGCCGAGATGATCGACGCGCTGTACGCGGCGTCGCAGGCCGGGACCCCGGTCGACCTCGTCATCCGCGGGAGCTGCTGCCTGCGCTCCGGTGTCCCCGGCCTGTCCGACAACATCCGGGTCCGCTCGATCGTGGGGCGCTACCTCGAACACTCCCGCATCTACGCCTTCGGCGTCCCCGGATCAGGCGTGGACGTGCTGATCGGCTCGGGCGACCTCATGCCCCGCAACCTCGACCGCCGCGTGGAGGCGCTCGTGCCGATCACCGAGCCGGCGTTGCGGACCCAGTTGCTCGACCTGCTCGACCTGGTGCTGGCCGACGACGTGCTGGCGTGGGAGCAGTTCGCAGACGGGTCGTGGTCGCGGGTGCCCACGCGACACGGGATCAACGCCCAGAAACGGCTGCAGGAACTGGCCCACCGTCGGGCGGAGCCCGACTGACTCGCGCCGTCCCCCGGATCCGGGCGGGTACCGGACCGGCCGCCGCTAGCGTGACCCGCCGAACGTGTCCCGCCATGCGCCGTCGGGCCCGGGCACCGAACCACGGCGAGCACTGCAGTCCCACCCACGAACGACGAAGGAACCCCTGCATGTCCGAGTCCCGCGTGCTGGCTGCCGGCGGGGTCGTCGTCCGGGGCACCGGCCGCGACCGGGAGGTCCTGGTCGTCCACCGGCCCCAGTACGACGACTGGTCGCTGCCCAAGGGCAAACTCGACGCCGGCGAGGACCTGCCCGCGGCCGCTCGTCGCGAGGTCCACGAGGAGACCGGTGTGCACGTCCTGCTGGGCCCGCACCTGGGCGTGGTGGACTATCGCGACCGCAAGGGCCGGCCCAAGCGCGTGCACTGGTGGTCGATGGAAGCCACGAAGCAGGACAAGCGCAAGCCGGACAAGGAGGTGGACGAGGTCGCGTGGCTGTCGTTGCCCACGGCCCGCCGCCAGCTCACCTACCGCACCGACCGCGGGATCCTCGCGACGGCCCTGTCGGACCGGTCCAGCCTGTTGGTCGTCCGCCACGCCCAGGCGGGTACGCGCGGCAGCGTCGAGCCGGACCACGCTCGCCCGCTGTCCAAGCAGGGCAAGAAGCAATGCAAGAAGCTGGTGAAGCAACTGGCCGGACACCGCATCGACGAGATCGTCACGTCCCCCTACACGCGCTGCCACCAGAGCGTGAAGAAGCTGGCCTCGGCACGTGGGCTCGACATCCGCGTCGACGACCGGCTGGCGGAAGAATCGCCGGTCGCCGCGGTGCTGGAACTGGTGCAGTCGCTTCCGAGGGCCGCGCTCGTCTGCAGCCACGGGGACGTGATCGGGGACCTCGTGAGTCGGTTCGCGGCCGAGGCAGCCACCCCCGACGACGCCGGCTTCGACCAGCTGAAGTGGCAGAAGGGGTCGACCTGGTGGATCACGCTGGCCGGCCACCGCCCCACTGCCGCGACCTACTACCCGCCGCCATGACGCCCGACGGTCCGCGCTACGTCAACGAGGTCGAGGCCGACCACGTCGGCCGCCGGGTGACGGTGCGCCACCTGGTCGTCTCCGACGGCCGCGACCGGCCGACCGACGTCGTCGGCGACCTGGTCGCCGCCGACGACGTGTCGTTCACGATCCAGCGTCGCTCCGGCGAGCAGGTCACGGTCGACCGTGCGCGCGTCCTCGCCAGCAAACTGTTGCCCCCAGCGCCTCCCCGCCGCCGTCCCCGGACAGGGTGACGGCCCCGGGAGCCTCGGCCACCCGCACTCCCACCAGTACGGCGCCCGGCCGTTGCCGGGACCGCGCCGGGGTGCCACCGACTGCTCACCCGGCAGCAGGTGGGCCGAAGTCGGTGACGAGGTCACACTCGGCCTCCATCGCGGCGCTCATGGCGACGTGGAGTGCCCGGACGCCGGGCAGGTCCCAGTCCAGCCCGGCGATCCGGTCGGTGATCGCGAACAGGTCCGTCGAGACCCGGTCCCGTTCGGACTCGTAACGCGCCAGGCCGTCCCAGCCGACGACGCCGCCCAGCACCGGGTGCAGGCTCCTCGCCAGCAACTCGGCGTCCCGGAGCGCGTCGCTGATGCCGTGCGCGGTGGCCGGATCCTTGAAGTACCCGGCATCGCCCACCAGGGCCCACCCCGGCCCCCACGGACGGCGCATCCATCCGCGGACCCCCGCGAACCCCCGGACCCGCTCGGTCCGCGTCCCGGCCGCGATGCGGTCGGAGATCGACGAGGACGTCTCCTTGACCACGCGCTCGATCGCCCCGTCGAGGTCGTGGCGCAACTCGTCCACGAACCGTTGTCGATCGGTCCCCGTGTACACGCACACCTGGCCGTCGTTGGTCGGGATCAGCCCGGCCATCGCCCCCGGCGTGAATGCCCACTCGTAGCCGGCCGTCTCGACCCCGGACCAGTAGCCGTACAGGACCCCGGTGGCCGCCGACCCCGTGCGGGTGACGGCGGGCGCGACGTCGCGGGCCACGACCGAACGTCGCCCGTCGGCACCGATGACCACGTCGGCGTCCAGCACGTCATGCGTGGCGCGCCCCCGCCGGGTCACGACGCCGCACACCCGCTCCCCGTCCCAGCGCAGACCACGAACGTCCACGCCGAAGCGGAACTCGGCCCCGGCCACCTCGGCGGCGGCGACCAGGATCGCATCGAGCACCGTGCGGCGCGGGGCGTAGAGCGCGCTCGACAGGTCGACGTCGACCCGTTCCGGACCATAGTGGAACACCACGCGCTCCTGGGGTGGGGTGCCGGCCGCGACGACCTCGTCGAGCAGCCCCCACCGGCGCAGTTGCAGGACCCCGGCCCGCATCAGGGCATGGGTCGACAGCGTGTCGGTCCCGCGCCGGTCCCGTTCGAGCACCAGCACGTCGTGGCCGGCGCGGGCCAGCAACAGCGCCGTGGCGGCGCCAGCCACCCGTCCGCCGACGATGATCACGTCGTGGTGTTCCATCGTTTCATCCTTCTCGTCGTGCCGGTCCCGGGATTCGCTCCCGGGACCGACCTGCCCCGTCCCCACGGTCGGTCGCGTGTCAGGCCGTGACCACGTCGATGTCGACGTCCACGCCGTTGGTGAGCAGGTCGACCACCGCCGACCGTGCGCGCGACTGCTCGACCACCGCCCGGAGCTGGTCGTCGCTGGCGTCACCCACGACCGTGAACGTCGCCCGGATCCGTTGGAACCCGTTGCGGACCTCGTCAGACAGCCCGAGCAGGCCCTGCAGGTCGATGTCGCCCTCGAGGTGGGACTCGACCCGTTCCAGCGCGATGCCACGAGCGGAGGCGATGTTGCCGATCCCGGCCGTCAGGCAGGCGGCCAGTGCATGGAGCAGGTGCTCGACCGGCGTCGGCGCCCGGTCCTCGCCGACCAGGACGGCCGGGTGGTCGGCGTCGGTGGTGAACACGCGCTGGTGGTGCTGTCCCTCCCCGACACCGAAGAACTGGTGGATGGTGCTGCGACTGTGGGTGCCGCCGAGCCACTCGTTGTCGACCCGGAACTGGAAGTCGGCCGCGGCAGGGTGCGCGCGGACGGCGTCCAGGGTCGCGAACAGGGTCGGGACGTCGACCCCGTTGATCGGCTCGCGGGTAGCGGTCGTTGTGCTCATGGTGCGTTCCTTTCGTGGCGCGACCGACGGTCGGTCGCGGTCGTTCTCGTTCGGTCGTTCTTGTTCGGTCGTTCGACCGAAGTCGTGGACAGGAGGGCGCGGATGGTGGTCGTGATACGGGGGCACTACAGGAGTTCGGCCAGGGCCGCCGCGGCGCGTTCGGCACCGTCGGTCGCCACCGGGCGATAGTCGACCTCGCGGCCGATCTCGCTGGCGATGATGTCGGCGAGGTGGTCGGGAGTCGCGTCGGCGTAGTCCAGGCGACGACCGGCGCCGTGGTTGCACAGGCGGTGGTGGACGTGGAAGTTCTGCTCGAAGTGGTGGCGCAGCGGCAGGTAGACGAACGGCACCCGCGACGCGGTCAACTCCATGCACGTGGTCAGACCACCCTGCACGATCGCGAGGTCACAGGCTGCCAGGTTGCGGTACAGGCGGTCGACGTAGCCGTGCACCTCCAGGCCGTCGCGACGTGGCAGGCTGTCGGGGTCGATGCGCGGGCCGGCCACCGCCACCACGCGCAGTCCCGGCACCCGCGCCCGCGCCGCCGGCACTGCGTCGGCGACCCGCCGCAACAGGTCCGAGCCGATCCCCGATCCCCCGACGGCGACGATGCAGATGCGCTCGTCAGGCCCGTAGCCCAGTTCGGCCCGCACCTCGTCCCGGTCCAGTGCGGCCGGGTCGAAGCCCGTGACGTAACCGGGGAAGGTGTAGTGCTGCTCGGTCCAGTCCCGGATCATCGGCAGGTCCGGTCCGAAGGACTCCTCGACGATGTCGTCGGGCTCCCCGACGAACAGCGCGAGGTCCCGCACCCGCGGATGACGCGCGATGTGCTCGATCATCTCGGCGTTGTAGTCGGCGGCCAGGCGGGCTTCTCGTCCCCCACCGTCGGGCATCGGAAGCCAACCCACGAAGTCGGTGGACCAGGCGTACGCGAACGTCTTCAACTCGGGGTTCTCGTGCAGGTAGTAGTCGACCTCCCAGGCTTCGTCGCCGATCACCAGGTCGTAGGGCGTGCTGGTGACCACCTCGTGGAAGACCATGAAGTCGGCGAGCAGGATCTCGTCCATGCGCCGCCACGCCTGGAAGCAGTGGAGGTCGTGCTCACCGGACTCGGACGTGACGTGGGCGGACTCGTTGGCCAGTTCGTGGCTGGCCGGGTGGATGGACTCACCCGCATGCTCCAGGACGGTCGTGACCGGGTGCTGGGCGAGCCAGTCGACCTGCAGGTCGGGATGGTGGTTGCGCAGGGCCCGGACGGTGGCGAGGTCGCGACGGGCGTGGCCGAGCCCGATCGGCGACGACACGACCAGGGCGCGTCGGCGCCGGGACCGCCCACGCGACCAGTGGCGGACCTGCGGGGACGGCGTGATCCGCTGCGCGAACTCGTCCAGCAACCGGTTGACGGTGACCGGGTCGCGGGCCAAGGGGATGTGGCCGCTGCCCTCCATGACCACCAGGTCGCCACCCGTGGCCGCGACCAGCGCCTCGCTGCGCGACGGCGGGCTGATCCGGTCGTCGCTGCCGTGGATGGCGAGCACCGGGTGGTCGACCGTCGCACACCACGCCAGCACGTCGTCCCGACTCGGCGACCCCGCGGCCGCCTCGGCAAGCAGCACCTCCGGGGTCGTCTCGGCCGCCCAGCCACGGGTGTCCTCGACCTGCTTGGTGGAGTGGGCCTCCGGAAAGCACTCGCCGAAGAAGAAGGCGGTGAAGTCGTCGTAGTGGTCGCGCCAATGGTTGGCGTTGTACGTGGCCCAGCCCTGCGGGTCGTCGACCTCGTCGAAGAAGTGGTCGGCGATCGTCGCGCGGTCCTCGCCCTGGGGGGTCAGCGACAGGGTCGGTCCGATGAACACCTATCCGAGCACCCGGTCGGGATGGTCGGCCGCCAGCTTCAACGACCAGCCCGCCCCCTTCGACAGCGACACCAGCACGGCCGTCTCGGTGGCGGTGGCGTCCAGGACGGTGACCCCCATGGCGGCCACGGACTCGACCCGGTACGGCCCCGGGTCCAGCGGTCGGTCGGACCGCCCGTTGCCCGGTCCGTCGAACACCACCACCCGGTGGTTGCGAGCCAAGTGCGCGACCTGCATCTTCCAGAAGCGGGCATGCACGATGGTCCATGTCGGCAGCAACAGGAACGTCGGGCCGCCGCTGCCATGCACCTCCCACCCGATCGTGGTGCCGTGGTGGTCGACCGTGCCGACCTCGTCTGGTTCACGCGCCCGCATCGTCGTCCCCCCCCTCATCGATCCCGTCCTCGATCGGGTCCTCGATCCGACGGAGCACCTCGCCGACCCGGCGCAGGGCACGGCGATTGGGCAGATCCTCCTCGCTGAAGCCCAGCAGGATCGTGGTCTCGGCGCCAAGGAACGCCGCCCCGGCCAGGGCCGCCAGTTCGTCGGGTTCGAACGGTCCCAACGACCCCCGGGTCGCACCCAGGTCGTCGAACACCTCCACCAGCAGTTGGTACCAACCACGCAGGTCGTCGCGCACGGCCGCGGCCACCTCGTCGTCGGACCACCCGGCGGCAGCCATCTCCTGCAGCACTCGGACGTAACCCGACGCGAGGTCGTCCTCGAGGTAGTCGCACGCCTGTTCCCAGCGCTTCCACAGCGGCTGGTCGGCCTCGTACATCTGCGCCTGGCGTTGCAGGCGTTGGCGGTTCTCCTCGGCGAGCAGCGCCAGGACCAGTCCCTGCTTGGACCCGAAGTGGTAGTGCAGTTGGCTGAGCGGGACAGCGGCGCGGTCGGTGATCGCGCGCGTCGACAACTGCCCGTAGCCCTGTTCGAGCAGGCTGTCCTTGGCGGCATCGAGGATGGCCGTCCGGGTGGCAAGGCCGTCCGTGCGTCCGCTGCGCTGCCCGTCGCTCGTCACCATCGCGCTGCCGCATCCATGCTTGCCTCCGGGGGTGATTTCGGTCGATCGACCGAACTCTACGCCACGGTCGACCACCTGTCAACCATCGACATCGCACGACCCCTGTCCGCGGGTCGGTTCAGGACAGGCCGAGGTGGCGACGTAGGGCGGCCGGGTCGGCGCGGGCCTCCTGGGCGGACAGGTGGGTGACCAACGAACCACGCTCCATGACCGCAACCCGGTCGGCGACCGCCAGCGCGAACGCCAGGCGCTGTTCGACCAGCAGCACCGCACTCCCCCGGTCGGTGAGCTCGGTGATGGCGTCGGCCACGCGCCCCACCCGGGTCGGGTCCAGGCCCTCGGACGGTTCGTCCAGCAGCACGCAGCGCGCGTCGGCCATCAGCGCCCGGCCGACCATCAGCATCTTCTGCTGGCCCCCGGACAGGCTGGCCGCGACCTGGTCCAGTCGCTCGGCCAGGATCGGGAAGCGGGCCAGCACGGCAGCACGACGGTCCGGGTCGGCACCACGGACGACCGCGAGGTTCTCCGCCACCGTCAACGATCGGAACACCCGGTGGCCCTGCGCGACCAGCGCCATCCCGGCGCCTTGCCGCTCGCGCGCGCCCGTGATGGTCAGGTCGGTGCCGTCCAGCAGCACCTGTCCGGCTGACGCCGGGTGCAGGCCCATGACCGTGCGCACCAACGTGGTCTTGCCCATGCCGTTGCGGCCGAGGATTGCCAGGCAGGTCCCGGCGTTGATCGACAGGTCGACCCCGTGCAGCACCTGGCCGGCAGCGTGGTGGGCGTCCAGGCTGCGGACCTCAAGCATCCGCGGCCCGATCCCGCGGCCCGCCGACCTCGGCGGTGCCGAGGTAGGCGGCGATGACGTCGGGGTCGCGGCGCACGACGGCGGGGGGCGCGGTGACCAGTTCCGCCCCCTCGACCATGACCGTGACCTGGTCGGCGAGGGCGAACGCCACCTCCATGTCGTGTTCGACCACCAGCACGGTCAGGTCGGCAGGCAGGTCCGCGACGATGGCCGTGATGACCTCGGCCGCGGCCCGGGACACCCCCGCGGTCGGTTCGTCCAGCAACAACACCCGCGGTTCGCCGGCCAGCGCCATCGCGATCTCCAGCACGCGCTGCTGGCCGTAGGCGAGGTCGGCCTCCACGGTCGCCGCGACGGACTCGAGCCCGAAGGTCGCGACCACCTCACGGGCGCGGTCGTCTACCCTGGGCAGGGTCCGTAGCGGCTGCCAGAACCGCCGGCGCGCGGCCGGGTCGTTGCCGGCGACGGCCAGGCGCACGTTGTCGAGCACGGTCAGGTCGGCGAACAGGTTGGACAACTGGAAGGTGCGGGACAGGCCCTCGCGGCTGCGCCGGTGCGCCGGGCGGTCCGTCACGTCCTCACCGAACAGTCGGATGCGACCCGTCGACGGGTCGAGGTGGCCGGACAGGAGGTTGAACAGCGTGGTCTTCCCGGCGCCGTTGGGGCCGATCACCGCCCGGGTCTCGCCCACCGGGACCGACAGCGACACGTCGTGGACCGCGCGCACCCCGCCGAAGGACCGCCCGAGCCCGACCGTCTCGACCGCGGGCGCAGTCACGTCGTCGCTCCCGTGTTCGTCGCCACGCCCGAGTCGCGTCCGCGGGACACGTCGGACGCCGGCCCGGGATCCCGCCCCGGTTGCGGGTCGGGACCACCACCCGAGTCGCGTCGTCGCCGGGACAGCGCGCCGAGGACGCCGTCGGGCAGGAACAACATGGTGAGCACGTAGAGCCCGCCCAGCACCATCGGCCAGCGGTCGGTCAGGTCCTTGACGACCACCTCGGTGCCGATCACCAGCACCACCCCGAGCACCGGCCCGGCGAACCACGACGCCCCACCCAGGATCGCGAACAGCATCACCTCTGCCGACAGCTGCCACGCCAGGTTCTCCGGCGACACGAAGCGGTTCCCCAACGCCATCAGCATCCCCGCCAGCGCCGAGAACGCCCCCGACACCCCGAAGGCGGTGATGCGGGCACTGCCGACCGCGAAGCCAAGCGCCCGCAGTCGCGACGGCGACATCCCGACCGCCTCGATGGTGGTCCCGACGATCGAGATCCGGAACCAGTACAGCAACGCGGCGGCGGCCGCCACCACGGCGACGGCGGCCCAGTAGAACCCGACCACCCCGTCGGTCCCCAACGTCAGCACGGACCGGTCGATCCGCGAGATCCCGTTGTCACCGCCGGTCAACCGCACCTGTTGGAAGGCCAGTCCCCACACCGCCTGGCCGATCGCCAGCGTCAGCAGCAACAGGTAGATGCCCTGCGTGCGCAACGTCGCGATGCCCATCACGATGCCCAGCAGCGCCCCCGCGGTCAGCCCGGCCACCACGACCAGCGGGAACGGCCAGTCCCACCGCACCATCCCGAGCCCGACGACGTAGCTGCCGGTGCCGAACAGTGCCGCGTGGCCCAGCGATGGCATGTCGGCCGCGCCGAACACGATGTTGAACGCCAACGCGAACAGCGACAGCACGACCATCCGCAACGCCACGGTCACCACGTAGGTGGACGCCACGAACGGCACCGCCGCGACCGCCAGCACGACCACGACCGCCAGCGCGACCAGGCGGGGATCGGGTTGTCGGCGATCGCCCCTCATGCGACCCGCTCCTCGCGCCCGAACAGCCCTCGCGGCCGCAACGCCAGCAGCACCGCCACCGGGGCGTAGAGCGTGAACAACGCGAACGACGGGAACAGCCACTTGCCGAACTCGTCCAGGACCCCGACCAACAGCGCCGCGACGAACGCCCCCCGCATCGATCCCAGGCCGCCGACGACCACCACGACCAGGGCCAGCAACAGGATGTCCCACTCGGTCCCGGGTCGCAGGCCGGTGAAGGCGCCACCCCAGATCCCGGCGAACGCGGCCAGCCCGGCACCGGCCGCGAAGGTGACGGCGAACAGCAGCGGCACGTCGATCCCGACGGCCAGCGCGGTCTCCTCGTCGTCGACCGCCGCCCGGATGCGGGCCCCGACGAGGGTCGTGGCGAGGCTGCGTTCCAGCACCACGAACACGACGACAGCCAGCACCACCAGGCCCAGCCGGAACCACGGGAAGGTCAGCCCGCCCAGTCGCAGCACGCCGTCGAGCCCGGGTGGACGGGGCAGGGTGCGGGGGCGTCCGCCCCACACGGCCAGGATGACGTCACCGATGATCCAGGCGACCCCGACGGTCAACAGGATCTGCGGCAGTTCGCGTCCCAGCAACCGGTGCAACAGGACGCGTTCGACCACCACCCCGGCGACCGCGACCACGACGACCGCCACGACCAGCCCGAGCCCCCACGAGTCGGTCCGGTCGATCACCTCCAGGCCGATGTAGCCACCCAGGGCGTAGAAGGCCCCGTGTGCGAGGTTGACCGTGCGCATCAGCCCGAACGTCAGCGTCAGCCCGCTGGCCAGCAGGAACAACAACGACCCGAACGACAACCCGTTCAGCAGGTGCCCGACCAGCGTGGTGATGGCGACCCTCCCGGCCCAGAATCGTCCCTCGGCGCGTCACCGCGGGTTCGTCGGGTCAGCCTCCTGCGCTGGACGCTGCGAGCCCCAGCGAGCAACTCCAAACGCGGCGAGCGAAGCGAGCCGCGCGACTACTCCCACGTGCCCTTGCGCTCGGCGAGCGGCGGACCCGACAGGAACTCCTCGGGATCGTAGGTCCAGAACTGGGAGGTGTCGGGGAACGAGTCGATGACCGCGTTGACCCACTCGCCGTCGACCTCGGTGACCTGGCGGACGTAGACGGTGTAGACCGCCTGGCCGTAGTCGTCGAAGGACAACGGTCCGCGGGGCGCCTCGACCTCGACGGCGCCGATGGCCGCGACCAGTGCGTCCCGGTCGACCTCTCCCGGCAGCGTCGACAGGGCTGCGTCCAACACCTGCGCGGCCGCCCACCCGTGCTCGGCGTACTGCGACACCGAACGGCCCGACGACTCCTCGAACAGGGTCACGAAGTCCTGGTTGGCCTCGTCCGGGATCACCGCGGAGTAGTGCAGCGTGGTGACGACCTCCCCGGCCTGCTCCTGTTGTTCGGCCAGGACCTGTTCGTCGGTGGTGGCGCCGTGACCGATGAGCGGCAGGTCGACCCCGAAGTCGCGGTAGGCCTCCACGAAGCGGATCCCGTCCGATCCCGGGACGACCGCCCACACCGCGTCGGCCTCGGTGTCCAGTTGCTGCACGAACGGGGCCCAGTCGGCCGTGCCCAGCGCCGCATAGACCTCCTGCACGACATCGCAGCCGGCATCCTCGTAGGCCATCGCGAACCCGCTGGCCGCCTCCCACCCGAAGGCGTAGTCCAGCCCGATGACGTCGATCGTCTCGTAGCCCAGTTCGGTGCAGGCGTACTCGCCCAGCGGCATCGCGTCCTGCGACGAGGTGTAGGAGACCCGGAAGATGTTGTCGACGGCGTCGCGCTGGGTCAGGTCGTCGGCCCCGGCGGTGGTGATGATCAACGGGACACCGGCGTCGGCGATGTCGCCGGCGACGCCGTAGGTGACGCCCGAGTTGACGAAGCCGGCCAGCACGTCGACGTCCTGGTCGACCAACTTGGCGACCGCCTCCTGGGCGACGGCGGTGTCGTTGGCGGTGTCCTCGGTGACGACCTCGACCTCGTGGCCACCCAGCAGGCCGTCGTGTTGGTCCAGGAACAACTGGAACCCGTCGTTGACGTCCTCGCCCAGCGCCGCGAACGGCCCGGTGACCGGGTTGACGAGCCCGACGGTGACCGGCGCGGCGGACGGATCGGCGGTCTCGGTCGTGGTCGACGTCGGTTCGCCGTCGCCGCCTCCCCCACCCACGGCCGAACCCTCGCAGGCTGCCAGGGCCAGGACGGCGGCCACCGCCAGTGCGGTCGCGCGGACGGGTCGGGCAGGTCGGGGGTGGGGCACGGGTCCTCCGGGGTCGTCGCGCGACGGCGTGACGCGAACGGTGGGGGGCAGTCTCCCCCATCGCGACTCGCGTGGGCACATCGGCCACGACCGGACGTGCGCCACGTGCACGCAGGCGGCGTGCTAGATCAGGACCTCGCGCAGGAACACCAGGCGGAAAACCGCGGCCTCCTCCAACCACGTCGGCAGCCGGTTGCGGTCGCCCCCGTCGTACTCGTCGTACTTGTCGTGGAACAGTTCCAGGACGGCGGTCCGGGTCGGTGACTCCTCCAACTTGGCCGAGCGCGCGTGCCAGCGCTGGTCACCGATGCGCACGACCCCCTGCTCCTCCGACTCCAGGTCGAGGCACCACTGGCGCAGGCCACCCGACCCGGACATCAGGAAGATGCCGCCGTCGGCCGGGACGAACCACAACTCGCTGGTGTGGCGCTTGGCCGTGATCCGCCCCGTGGTGGTCAACCAGCAGTGGCGAGCGTCGAGGTCGAGCCGGTCCATGTCGACCATCACTCGCCCTCGAACGCGAAGGTCGCGACGACCGGCCGGTGGTCGGACGGGCCGGCCCGGTCGACCCACTCGTCGACCGCGACCAGGTCACGGCTGAACAACCAGTCGATCCGGAACACCGGCCACGGCAACTGGCCATCGGCCGGCCAACTGAAGCCCGGGCCGGACCCAGCCATGCGGTGCGCGTCGTCGAACCCGGCACCGGCCAGGGTGCGGTAGGCCGCCGACCGTTCGGTGGAGTTGAAGTCGCCGCCGACGATCGCGGGTTGGCCGCGATCCAGCGCGCCCAGCACCGAGGCCATCTCCAATGCGCGGCTCTCGCCTTCGAGCGTCAGCCGGTCGGTCAGCGACGTCCCGCAACTGGGGCAGGGTGAGCGGAGGTGGACCGGCACGACCTGCACCCGCTGGCCGTCGACGTCCAGCACCGCCACCGCGGTCGCGCGGACGTCGTCGTCACCGGTCGAGATCGGCCGGTCCTCCACGATCGGCCATCGCGACGCCACCATCACACCACCGACGCCCTCCGACTGGATGGTCATGGTGTTGGGGAGGCGGTCCGCCAACGCGTCTTCGAGCAGCGCCTGCCGGTCGGGGAAGACCTCCTGGAGCAACAGCACGTCGGGGTCGACCCGGTCGACCAGTTCCAGCACGTGGTCGGCGTCCGGCGTCTGCACGTAGGTGTTGAAGGTGGCCACGGTCAGGTCGGCCTCCGGCGGGTCCGACAGGGACGGGAGGAACAGCGTGCCGTAGATCCACAGGAACGCGAGTGCCGGAACGGCCAGGAACGCGACCATGCCCCACCGTCGCGCGAGCGCGAACACGACCACGCCGAGCAATCCGGGCAACGTCCACCAGAAGGTCGCCAGGTTGAACGGCTGCAACCACCAGGCATCGCCGACGATCGCCCAGGACGCGACCAGCACGACGGTCACCGCGGCATAGGTGGCACACAGCCCCAGCGGCCACCGACGTCGATGCTCAGCCAAGGGAGGTCGCCCCGCAGACCAGGAGGGATGTGGACCGAACCCGTCGGGCCGATCACCCACGCTCGACGGTGCCCGAGACGTTATCGCGCCACCCCTCGTGAAGCCGTCAGCCCCCGGCCGAAGCGCCGCCGCCTTGCTGGGGGCCAGGTCTGCCGCACGCGGGGAGACTCGCGTGACTCGCGTGCCACATCCCCCCCACCGACTGACCCGGGGTGGGCAACGCGCCGCTGTTTGGCGCGTCCCCACCACGCGATCACGGTCGACGCGCCCTCGACGGAGCCAGGCGACGACTGCGGGCCATGTCTGCTGCTCGCGGGACGTGGCGCGTGACTCGCGTGCCGGATCTAGTCGGGGACGCCGCCGATGTGGTGGACCAGCAGGCGGTTGGTGCCGCCGTGGCCGCCGGGGATGCCGGACACGATCACGACCGAGTCGCCGGGGCTGGCCAACCCCGACCGCAGGCAGACCTCCTCGGCCGCCAGGGTCAGCGCGCGCGAGTCGTCCTTGGTCGGGACCTCCAGCGACCGGGTGCCCCACATCAGCGCCATCCGGCGCAGCGAGCGATCGTCGGGGGTCAACCCGACCAGTGGCACCTGGGGCCGGAACTTCGACACCAACTGGACCGACGACCCGGACAGCGAGAAGACCAGCAGCGCCTTGGCGTGGACGTCGGCGGCGACCTCGACGGCGGCCTTGGCGACGATCCGCGACACCGACGCGTTGGCGCGCTGCTTGGGCGGGGCGTGCAGCAGGTGCTCGGACGACTCGGCGACCTCGATGATGCGGGCCATGGTTCGCACGGCCTCGACCGGGTAGCGCCCGGCGGCGGTCTCGCCCGACAGCATCACGGCGTCGGTGCCGTCGAAGATGGCGTTGGCGACGTCGGAGGCCTCGGCCCGGGTCGGTCGCGGGCTGCGGATCATCGAGTCGAGCATCTCGGTGGCGGTGATGACCGGCTTGCCGTCGTCGTTGGCGGCGTCGATGATGCGCTTCTGCAAGGCCGGCACCCGCTCCGGTCCCATCTCCACGCCCAGGTCGCCCCGGGCCACCATCACGGCGTCGGTCGCGGTCACGATCTCGTCGAGATTCGTGATCGCCTCGGGGCGTTCCAGCTTGGCCACGATCGGGGCCTGGCCACCCAGCGCCTGGACCCGGCCACGGACGTCGTGGATGTCCTCGGCGGTGCGCACGAACGACAGCGCCATCCAGTCGACCTCCAGGGCGACCATCGCCTCGAGGTCCTCCAGGTCCTTGTCGGTCAGGCACCCGGCCGACACCGCGACCCCTGGCAGGTTGACGCCCTTGCGGGTCTTGGCCAGCCCGCCGGCGACCACCCGGGCGGTCACCGTGTTGCCCTCGACCCGGGCTGCCACCAGCCGGATCAGGCCGTCCTCGATCAGGATCAACGCACCCGGTTCGACGTCGTCGGCCAATCCCTCGTAGACCACCGGCAGCACCGGCGTGCCGGCCCCGTCGTCGTAGGCGTCGACCTGTTCGACCCCCGACACCAGGATGACCTCGGAGCCGTCCGGCAGCGGGATCCCTTCGTCGGGCAGCAGGCCGAGGCGGATCTTGGGGCCCTGGAGGTCACCGAGGGCCCCGACGGTGCGGCCCAGCTGGTTGGCCATCGTGCGGACCCGGTCGAGGTTGCGCTCGTGGTCAGCGTGGGTCCCGTGCGAGAAGTTCAACCGGACGACGTCGATGCCGGCGGCCAGGGCAGCCTTCAGGCGGCCCTCGTCCTCAAGTGCGGGTCCGAGCGTGGCCACGATCTTGGCACGGCGCACGGGGGGTCTCCTAGGGGGTCCGGCAGGGACGACGGACATCGCCCGCGGTCGATCCTAGGTGCGCCGCGCGGGGCGTGTCCTGCACCAGGCCGCCGATCGTCGTCGGTCCGTCGTCGGGAGGGCCGGGCATTAGCATGCGGGGCGACCGAGGAGCCCGCCGTGCCCGCACCTGCCTCTCACCTGACGATCGTCGACGATGCTGCCACCGGGGTGCACCTCGCCCGGGTCCGCGACGCCACCACGTCGCCCACCGACTTCCGGCGCCACGCCGCTCAGATCGGGGTCCACCTCGCCCTGGCGGCCATCGCCGACATCCCCACGCGCGAGGTCCAGGTCACCACCCCGCTGGGGCCCGCGCCGGCGATCGAACCGGCCGTCCCGATCACCGCTGTGCCGGTGCTGCGGGCCGGGCTGGGGCTGCTGGCCGGGCTGCAGGAGGCGCTGCCCACCTGCAAGGTCGGGATGCTGGGCCTGGAACGCGACGAGGAGACCCTGCTCCCCCGCGAGTACTACCGCAACATCCCGCCCGACCCCGGTGCCTGGGTGCTGGTCCTCGAACCGATGCTGGCCACCGGCGGGTCGGCCGCGGCCGCCGTCGAGTCGGTCCGGGACCTCGACCCCGCGCGCGTGACCGTGCTGGCGGTCGTGGCCACCCAGGTCGCCGTGGACCGCATCCACGAGTCCGACCCCGACGCCCGCATCGTCACCGCGGCGCTGGACCCCGAACTGGACGACAACGGCTACATCGTCCCCGGCCTGGGCGACTTCGGCGACCGCCTCTGGGGCACCCCACAGTGACGTCCTCCTCCTTCGTGGAGGTGGTGCAGGGACACGTGCGGCCGGGGCCGCTCGGCTGACCGATCAGCGGGCTCGTGGTGAGGCCTGGCGGGGCAGACGCACCGGCGGTCCGTCGCCACGCCTCCCTGGACCACCACGCCACGGGTCCGGGCGGTCGCGTCGACCGGTGGCGGTCGAGCAATCCTGCGCGTGAGGGCATCATCCGCGAGCAGTGGGGCTGGCGGGGGGCGATAGCCTCGGTGGTCCGACAGGAGGACGACGTTCGTGGGATTCGGCGATCGCATCAGGGCGTGGTTCCGGGGCGAGTCCAAGGCCGTCAAGGCACCCAAGCCGGCGACCGCGACGCCGGCCAGCCGGGCGGCCACCAAGGAGCTCGAGGCCTTCGTCGAGGGGCATGCAGGCGTCGAGGGCTACCTCGAACCGGCCACGACCGTCTATCCGACGACGCTGCTGCTGGTCGCCGGCACCGGCGCCTACCTCCGCCGCCCGATCCTCGACCGCGACCGGGCCCGAAAGCTGTGCGACACGCACGACCTGCCGCTCTACGACGCCGCGAAGGTGGGCTACCCCAAGCGCATGCGCGAGTACGACCAGGGCATCCGCGGCGAGGCCATCCCGCTGGAGGACCTGCCCCCGTGGCCCGGTGACGACGACCCGGCCTGACCTCGGCGTCGCGTACGACCCGCCGCCAGCTCGTTCGTGCCCACGGCCTCCATTTCCAGGGAGTCATCCATGCCCGACACCATGCGCGCCGCCCGCCTCCACGCCACCGATCCCGACCCGACCGCCGCCGACGTACGGATCGACGAGGTCGCGCGTCCGGTACCCGGTGCCCTGGAGGTGCTGGTCGACGTCGCCGCCTGCGGGGTCTGTGCGTCCGACCTCCACGTCGTCCAGGGCGTCACACCTGCGGGATCGCTGCCGTTGACGCTGGGCCACGAGGCCGCCGGCACCATCGCCGCGGTCGGCGACGAGGTTGCCCAGTGGCAGGTCGGCGACCGCGTGCTGGTGCCCGCCGGACGGATCTGTGGCACCTGTGTCATGTGTCGGACCGGACGCGACAACCTGTGCGAACGGGTCGAGGTGCTGGGCGTCGACGTCGACGGGGCCCAGGCCGGCGCGGTCGTGGTGCCGGCCGCGCTCCCGCTGCCGATCCCCGGCCACATCCCGTTCCCGCAGGCCGCCATCATCGCCGACGCCGTGGCCACGCCGTACCACGCCCTCAAGCGTGGCGGGGTCGGCGACGGCACCCGGGTCGCCGTCGTCGGGTTGGGCGGACTGGGCTACCACGCCGTGCAGTTGTCGGTGCTGGCCGGTGCCGAGGTGGTGGGCATCGACGTCGACGAGGTCGCGCTCGAACGGGCCGAACGGGCCGGCGCGTTTGCCGTGGTGAACGCCAACGACGACGACGCCGCCGCCCGTGTCCGTGCCGCCACCGACGGTGGTGCCGACGTCGCTCTGGAGTTCGTGGGGACGTCGGCGACCGTGGCGATGGCCAGCAAGGTCCTGCGACCCGGTGGCCGCGCGGCGTTGGTCGGGATCGGTCGCGACCGCCTGACCGGACCGCCGCTGGGCCTGTTCGTGTCCCGCGAACAGGAGGTCGTCGGGTCGTTCGGCGCCACCCTCGCCGACGTCAACGAACTGATCGACCTGGTCGACGCCGGCCGCCTGGATCTGACCTCGTCGGTGTCGCACACGGTCGGGCTGGACGACTTCCCCGCTGCCCTGGAGATGCTCCACACCCGCCGCGGCAACCCCCTGCGCATCGTCGTCGAGCACTGAATTTGACCTCCGATCAGGGGCGGCGGCCCGCGAGGACGCAGAACTCGTTCCCCTCGGGGTCGGCAAGGACGACCCAGCTCTCATCGCCTTGGCCGACGTCGGCGTGTCGAGCACCCATGTGGAGCAAGCGACGGACCTCCTCGTCCTGCTCCATGTCGGTCGGGTTGACGTCGAGGTGGAGCCTGTTCTTGACGGCCTTGCCCTCGGGTACGTACGCGAATGTCAACGTCGGTGGCACGGGGCCAGGGCGGTCCTTGCCTTCCGGCACCAGGGGGGAGCCAATGGTGACCGTTCCGTCGCCTTCGTCCTGCACCTCGTAGTCCAGGACCAAGCACCAGAACCGGGCGAGACCGTGGGGATCGGCACAGTCGATCGCAAGTTCGGTGAATTTGCTGGTCATGTCAGGACCTCCCGATCAGGTCGCGGGTCCGCCACACGGCCCACGCTAATCGCCGACCTTGACCGCCTGTGGACCCTCGACATGTCGCCGGGCTCCGTCACCGAGCACTTGACCTTCTTCACCGGCACCTACACCGACGACAGCCGCCACGGTGACGGTGGCGGCGACGGGGTGGAGGGCGAACAGGTCGAGGTCGTCGAACTGTCCCTCCCCGACACCATGGCCGCGGTCGCCGCCGGCACAATCGTCGACGCCAAGACCGTCCTGCTCCTGACCCACCTCACCACCACCTGACCCGCGACCGCGCGGGCCCCCGCAGCAACATCCGCCCAGGCCGCCACCTCCCACTCTGGTGCCCACGAGGTGTTGGACAGACCTCGCCACGTGTGCGTCCCTCGTGCCGCATCCGGGACGAGGGACGCACCCGTTCGGCTGGTGGTGTGGACCAGGGTGGTGTGGGGACGCTCGGCCAGTGGGTCTGCTCGGCCACGCCCCGCCCCAACCCGTTTGGGGACACGAGCCCGGACGGCCCGGTCGAACGCCCGCGTCCCGAACCTGCCATGCACTGTCGATCGATCCGGTGCAACCGTCTTGGTCTAGAAGACGCAGAACTCGTTGCCCTCCGGGTCGCGGAGGACGGTGCCATGGTGGTCGGCGGCCTCGTCGAACCGGACCTGGTGGACGGTCGCGCCGATCGCGACCAGTTCGGCGACCCGCTCGTCGACGCGACGACGGCGTTCCTGCAGCGGGACCCCACGCCCACCGCCAACCGAGATGTCGAGGTGGAGGCGGTTCTTGACCACCTTGACCTCGGGGACGGGCTGGAACCAGATCCGGGGGCCCTCGCCGGACGGATCGACCAGGCGATCCACCGCGTCCTGGTCGTCGGGCAACTCGCCATCGGGGACCCCGACCGACCGGTACCAGTCGTTCCACGTGTCGAAGCCGACGGGCGGTGGCGCCGGGACGTAGCCCAACACCTCGGCCCAGAACGCGACCAGCCGGGCCGGGTCGCGACAGTCCACGGTGAGCTGCCAGTCGACCATGCTCAGGCAACCGCCGCGATTGCCGCTGCGACCCGGGCAACGCTGGCCTCGGTCACCCCCGCAACATTGATTCGCCCGGACGGCACCGCGTACACCGCATGGTCGGCCGCCAACGTGACCACCTGTTCCGGCGTGAAGCCCAGGAAGCTGAACATGCCGCGCTCGCCGGCGATGTAGTCGAACTCGTCGGTTCCGGTGGCGTCGCGGAGGTGCTCGGACAGGGCGGCGCGCAGCCCGTTGAGGCGGGTGCGCATGGCCTCGACCTCGTCAGTCCACGACGCGGTCAGGGCGGGATCGTCGAGGATCTCGGCGACGATCGAGGCGCCGTGGGCGGGTGGCATCGAGTACAGCTCGCGGGCGATGTTGGCCATCTGGCTGGTCTGGGTGGCGGCGTCGTCGGCACCCTGCCCGACGGTGACGGCGAGCCCGGTCCGTTCGCGGTACAGGCCGAAGTTCTTCGACGCCGAGTACGACACCAGCACCTCGGGCAGCCGCGCGGCCAGCAACCGCACGCCGTACGCGTCGGCGTCCAGGCCCTCTCCGAGCCCGTGGTAGGCGAAGTCGACGAACGGGGTGAACCCGCGTCGCTCGGCGACGTCGGCGACGGCGTCCCACTGCGCGGGCGACAGGTCGGCCCCGCACGGGTTGTGGCAGCAGCCGTGGAACAGGACCAGGTCGTCCGGTCCCACCTCCTCCAGCGTGGCGACCAGGCGGTCGAACACCAGCGAGTGGGTGGCTTGGTCGTAGTGGGGGTAGGGCGCGAGGTCCAGCCCGGCCGCGCCGAGCAGGGGCACGTGGTTGGCCCAGGTCGGGTCGGGCACCCACAGGCGCGCAGCGGGATCCGCGCGCAGGACCAGTCCGGCCAGCACCCGCAACGCCCCGGACCCGCCGGGGGTCTGGACGGCTCCGACCCGCTGGGAGGCGACGACTTCGTGGTCGGTGCCGAACAGCAACCCGGTCAGCCCCGCGATGAAGCCTGCATCACCGGGCGGCGCCACGTAGCCCTTGGTCCGCTGGTCGGCGAGGACCCGTTCCTCGGCGTCCCGGACCGCGGCGAACACCGGCGTGTTGCCGTCGGCGTCCTTGTACTGGCCGACGCCCAGGTCGACCTTGTCCGGGTCCGGGTCATTGCGGAACGCCACGATCGTCCCGAGGATCGGATCGGGCGGCAGGCGTTCGAGTGAGTCCAGCATGGCCACGAACCTAGCGCCCACCGACCTGTGTCGATGGCCTGCGGGCACGGGGCGGGAGCCAATGGTCGTTGCCGTATCACCGCTGGCGTGCGAGACTCTCGCAGCCCTGACGACGACCAGCACGTCAACCCGGACGCCGGCCACCGGCCGGGCCCAGCCCCCCAGACCAAAAGGCCCCTGCATGACATCGATCCGGCCCCGCGCCCTCCCGTTGCTCGCCGTCGCCGTGGTGCTGGCGGCCTGCGGTGGCGGGGACACGACCGATCCAGCGACCACCACCTCCCCGGCAATGACGACGCCCGCGACGACCGGGGCCGACCCGACGTCGGACGTCGAGCCGTCGACCCCGGCCGATCCGACCGAGGCCGCCACGCCGTCCGACGCCACGTCACCCACGGGCACCTCGGCACCGACCGGTGACACGTCACCGGCGCCGGACGCGACCCCCGTGGAGGCCCGGCCCGGGTTCGCCATCCTGGCGATCGACGGTGGTCCGACCTTCGAGGTCGAGTTGTCCGAGTGCGTCGTGGCCCCCGACGAGGGGCTCCCGGACGGCAGCTTCTCGGCCTTCGGGTCGACCGACACGCTCGGGCTGACGATCTCGCACACCGTGATGCCCACCGGCGACATCGTGGGCGCGAGCAGCTTGGGCTACACCGACTCGGACGCCCTGGGGCTGGCCACGTTCCCGACCGACGACTTCACCGTCGACGGCGGCACGGTCGCTGGCCCGACGACCTTCAACGTGTTGGGCGGCGAGGTCGAGGGACTCGAGCAGGACGACACCGGGACGGTCACCTTCGCCTGCTGAT
>JBBSMS010000046.1:0-22891 GCA_038233055.1 Nitriliruptorales bacterium | reverse complement strand
TTGCCAGTGGGATCGCTGAGCGGATCGGGCGATGGTCGTGATGCCGTCGACGAGGGGACAGGACGACTTCGTCACGTACCGAAGCCTTGCGTGGGCCTGCTCCGCAATGGCACGCAGCGGGGAGTACCACTGGCCGGCGTGGCTCTCACCCACGACCGCGATCTCGAAAGCGTCCTGAGCCGTGCTCCCGAAGTCGCAGGGCACGGGTTTAGTGGCGTCAAATCCCCCGTTACAGCCCCGGTTCTTCCCGACGTAGAGCGGAGCTCGGAGCCGGCGGGCTTCGCTGTAGTCGGGTGCGGCTCGCGGCTCATCGGCGGCAGAATCGGGTGCCTCGGCACGCGGCTCGTCGGCGGCATAATCGGGTGCCTCGGCAAGCGGTGGCTCGTCGGCGGCGTCGAACAGGCTCGTGGTCCCGATCAGTATGAGCAACAGGGAGACCACCACCATCGCCGGCGTGGCGAACCGACGGCGGAGCCACTTCGTTTTGCGCGCCGGGTCCTCGACGAGCCGGTAGGTCACAACGGACAGACCCCAACTGGCCAGCAACCCGACGCCGCGGATGGCCGGGCCATCGTCTGTCTGTTCAGCGACGGCGACCAGGATGAACCAGTGCCACAGGTACAGAGAGTACGACACGGTGCCGAAGTGCACGAGCGTGGCAACGAGTCGCGACGGGGTCCGATCGGCGAGCGCCCGGCCACCCCACAGCAGTCCGAGGGTCCCCACCGTCGGGACCAACGCGGCCCAGCCGGGATAGGTCGTCGACTCGCGATAGGTCAAGCAGGCCCAGGCGAAGGCCCCGAGGCTGGCCAGCGAGACCACGACCCCGGAGGTCCCGGACAATCTCAGGGCCGAGAGCCCGAGCATCGCCCCCATGGCGAACTGCCACGCCCGCGTGGAAGAGGAGAAGAAGGCGAAAGACGGATCGGTGCGCATAGCGACGAGCATGGCGCCGAACGACGCCACCGCGATCATCGCGAAGACGCCGATCAAGAACGGTCGCACCCTCGTGGGTGGGAGTGAGCCAGGCTCGGGCCGTCGTCGGAGCAGCAACCAGATCGTCGCGAACACGATGAGGGGGATAACAGCGTAGAACTGTTCCTCGACCGACAGGGACCAGAAGTGCAGTACGGGTTCCGGGTCATCGACCGGCTCGAGGTAGTTGCGGGACTTGGCGATGAAGGCAAAGTTCGCCACGTAGAGCCCGGCCGAACGGATGGACGACATGACGGGTTGGACGTCCAGACGCGGCAGCGTCAACCATGCCCAGAAGGCGGTGGCTCCGAGGACCACAAGCGAGGCGGGTAGAAGTCGTCGGAACCGTCGGCCCCAGAAGGCAGCCAGCCGGATGCCGCCGGTCGACTCGGCCTCCTCCCCCAGCAGCGTTGCGATGAGGTAGCCCGAGAGGACAAAGAAGGCGTCCACACCCACGAAGCCCCCTGGGAGACCGAAGCCGGCGTGGTAGACGAGCACTGCCAGGACCGCGATGCCTCGCAGGGCCTGGATGTCTGGGCGGAAGCCGAGCGCTGGATACCGCCGGACCTGATCATCCGGTTGCATGGAACATTCCTCGTGTATAACCGGGGAGGGGTCGGATGAGCGGCCAACCAAGCCGTGGAGCCCGAAACATCAACTGGCTCTCGGCCCCGACCAAGGGTCGGTCGGCAATCGGACGGTGAGTTTGCGAATCGACTATGTAGGCTCCGCCAGGCGTGCCTGCAGACCCGGCAGACACGGCTGCACTCGGGCACAGGGCCTGGTGGTCAGCCGGCGGGGTCGGATTCCGCGCCAGCCACCACGGCTCCCTGACCGCCGTCGCCGCCGGGCCGGCCGCCACAGTCATGGCCATCGATTCGTCCGGGTCGGCACCCACGCCTCGAAGGTCGAACGTGTCTGGACGAAAGCCCACCGGAGCCCGGCGTTGAGGGACGGCGGCGGCCGCGACGAACGTCGCGGTGCCGGACGAGACGGCCTGCTTTGCGAGGTCGACCGAGCCGGCCGGCGCCAACGGAGACTGGGCCACCTCCAGCGCCGATGCCAAACACGACGACCACGCCACAGACGAAGCTGACTGGCCACCGACCACGTCGGCCAGGCCGTTGGGGTAGACGACGTTGGCGATCCATCCCAGCACTGCCACGCCCATTCGCCGCCGACCTCGCAAATGGTGTCGTTGCGACTCTGGACGTGATCCGCGAGCGCACGATCGCCAGTGGCCGCGTCGTCGAGCACACCCCCGAAGTCGCGGGCGGGCTGGCGCACCCTGCACCTGTCCGGCTACGTGGTGGCCACAGTGCGGTCATCTCCGGTCGCAACACGAGGCGGTCAGCGTCCTCGGACGGCGAGGACCAGGACAACGACGGCGGTGACGACCAGCACGGCCAGCCCCATCCAGGTCGCCGGCATCAGCGCGGCGATGAAGGCGCCCGACACGATCGCGATGACGATCGGGGCGATGGCCAGCATGCGTTCGGTCATCATGCGCCTGGCCATGGGATGCTCCGGTCGGTGGGGCGGTGCGGTGGGCCGCGAGGGACCGTATCGGCCGGCCAGCACCCATCGACGCGACGCCACGAGCAAGGGGTGTCGACGTGAGGGGCGGACGGCCGGGGCGTCACCGCCGCCGACGAGGAGGTCCGACGACCGGCGTCGGGGTCCGCCGACGCCGGTCGGATGTGCGCTAGGTTGTTGCGTGCGAGGTTGGGAGCCAAGCATGGCAGGCATGTCCGATGCCCCGGCGCTGTACCGGGTCGTCAAGCAGGTCGCGAAGTCACCGCTCAGCCGCTGGGTGAACCTGACGGTCGACGGCCTGCACAACGTGCCCCTCGACCGGCCGGTGATCCTGGCCTGCAACCACTTGTCCTTCATGGACTCGCTGATCATGCCGAGCCACGTGTCCCGCCCGGTCTACTACCTGGGCAAGGCGGACTACTGGGACTCGTGGCGCACGCGGTGGTTCTTCCAGGGCGTCGGCGTCGTCCCAGTCAAGCGCGAGGGTGGCGCGGCCGGCATGGAGAGCATCGAGACCGGCATCGACATCCTCCGCTCGGGGGACATCGTCGGGATCTATCCCGAGGGCACCCGCAGCCCCGACGGCCGCCTCTACCGCGGAAAGACCGGGCCGGTGCGGATGGCCCTGTCCGCGGGAGTGGACATCGTGCCCTGTGGCATCATCGGCAGTGACCGTGCCCAGCCCACGGGCCAGTACACGATCTCGCGCGAACCGGTGACGATCCGGTACGGGCGGCCGCTGGACCTGTCGCGGTACGCGGACCAGGCCACCGACCCATTCGCCCTGCGGGCGGCCACTGACGAGGTCATGTACGAGATCATGATGTTGTCGGGCCAGGACTACGTGGACGAGTACGCCGGCAAGGTCAAGGCCGGTGACGTCACGGTCGGCGCGACCTCGGCGCCGACCACGGTCGACGTGAGCCGCCACGCCGAGGACGTCCGCGCCGCGTCGTAGGAGTGGGTCGTTCCGTCGGCGTCGTCGCGCTGGGGCGCTCCTCGCCGGCGGCTCTCCCGACCCCCACGGCGGCCGCCCCCAATCGTGTCACCGAGCCCGCCGTGTCGACGTCGCACGGGCGGCCGCATGCTCCCCCCAAGGGGGAAGCCCCCGGTTCGACCGAAACATGCGTGCGATGTGGCGGGTTCCGATCGCAGACGATCGCTGCCCCGCGTCATTCGGCCACCTCGCCCGGCCCGAGGTGTCGGGGTCAGGACTCGGTCGTGCCGGTGTCGCCCGCGGCGGGGTCGTCGTTCGGGGCGGTGTCGTCGAAGTCGATGCTGGCGCTGTTGATGCAGAACCGGAGCCCGGTCGGCTGGTCCGGGGCGTCGTTGAACACGTGCCCGAGATGCCCGCCACACGTCGCGCAGGTCACCTCGACCCGGCGCATCAACATGGACCGGTCCTCATGCATCTCGACCGCGGCGTCGTCCGTCGCGGCGTTGAAACTCGGCCACCCGCAGGCGGCGTCGAACTTGGTGTCGGCATCGAACAGGACCGTCCCGCAGCCGGCGCAGCGGTACTGGCCGTCGTCCCAGTGGTCCCAGTAGGCGCCCGTGAAGGGGCGCTCGGTGCCCTTCTCGCGCAGGACGTGGAACTGGGTGCCGGACAGCTGCTGGCGCCACTCGTCCTCGCTGAGCGCGCCCGGGTCCCGCTGCGTGGTGTCGGTGGGGGTCGTGGCGTCGGTGGTCATGTCGCTCGTCCTTGCTCGGAGGTGGCGGCTGGGCCGTGGGCTGACCGGGGCGGTGTCCTGCATCCCCGATCCGGCCGTCCCAACGGCTCGCGCCGCCGGGACCTTCCCGACGGTGGCGCTCGCCGGGGTTCGTTCACGGCCCGTTGAGGACTCTGCCTGCGTGGTCCCGGGACCCGCGGCGAGGTCTGTCGTGAGTAGCCTGCCCGGGGCCAGCCGCAATCGATCCGGGACCCCGTCGTGACCGCCCATCGCCGACCGCACCTGCTGGCCCGACCATGACCCGGGTCGGCAGTGACCCGACCGGCCTGCGAGACCTGGCGGTGCGCGTCGGTACCGAGGCAGGCGAGGTGCTCGTCGAGCACGCCCGGCGCGGGTTCGCCTCCCAGACCAAGTCCTCCGCGACCGACCCCGTCACCGACGCCGACCGCGCGAGCGAACAGCACGTCGTCACGGCCCTGCTGGCCGCGCGACCGGACGACGGCATCGTGGGGGAGGAGGAGATGGGTGACCGACCCGGGACGTCCGGGTTGCGGTGGATCATCGATCCACTGGACGGCACCGTGAACTACACCTACGGCCACCCGCAGTGGTCGGTGTCGATCGCTGTCGCCGACGACTCGGGCGTCCTGGCCGGCGCGGTCGTCGACCCCGGTCGCAGCGAGGTGTTCGCGGCGGCGCGTGACCACGGCGCGACGCTGGCTGGCGCGCCACTGGCGGTCACGACGGTCACCGATCCCGCGTTCACGCTCGTGGCCACCGGGTTCAACTACGAGGCGGCGGTCCGGGCCGTGCAGGGGCCCCAGGTGGCCGACCTGGTCACGCGCGTGCGGGACGTCCGTCGTGGTGGCTCGGCCGCCCTCGACCTCGCCTGGGTCGCCGCCGGGCGCGTCGACGGGTACTGGGAGTACGGCCTCAACGAATGGGACTGGGCGGCTGCGGGCCTGCTGGTACGAGAGGCCGGTGGGGCCACCCGGGCCGACCACGTGGACGTGCACGGCCAGCGGCTCCAGGTTGTCGCCGGGAACCCCGCGGTCGTCGAGCACCTGGCTGGCTGGGCCGACACCACCGCAGCCGCGATGGCCGTCGTCGGCGCCCGGTCGGAGGGGACGTCGTCGTGATCGGGCCCGTGGACCTGCGCTCGGACACCGTGACCCGTCCCACCGATGGGATGCGGGCGGCCATGGCCGCCGCAGACGTCGGCGACGACGTTTACGGCGAGGACCCGACGGTCAACGACCTGCAGGACCACGTGGCCGCACTGTTCGAGCGCGAGGCGGCCCTGTTCGTGCCCTCGGGGGTCATGGCCAACGTGGTGTCCGTGTGCGTCCACACCTCTCCGGGCGACGAGGTGGTGGTGGAGCGCTACGGGCACTCGGTGGCCTACGAGAACGGCGCCCCGGCGGCGATCGCGGGTGTGCAGTACCTGACCGTGGAGGGTGATCGTGGTCGACTGGACGACGATCGCATCGCCGCGGCCTGGCGGCCGGCAGGGTTCCCGTACCCGACGACGGCGCTGGTGAGCGTCGAGGAGACGACGAACCGTGGTGGCGGGGCGATCCACGGCCCGACCCGACTGCAAGCGATCCGCGACCTGCTGGACACGCGCGGCACGCGCCTGCACCTCGACGGCGCCCGGATCTTCAACGCGATCGTCGCCACTGGGGTGGCACCGGCGGACTACGGGGCGATCCCGACGTCGCTGAACTTCTGCTTCTCCAAGGGACTGGGTGCACCCATCGGGTCCATGATCGTGGGCGACGCCGACATGGTCGACCAGGCCCGGACGTGGCGTCGTCGGCTCGGTGGGGCCATGCGCCAGGTCGGCGTGCTGGCTGCCGCCGGTCGGTTCGCCCTGGACCACCACGTCGAGCGGTTGGCCGACGACCACGCGCGCGCCCGCAGGATCGCGACGATCCTGGCCGACCGGGTACCGGGCAGCGCCGACCCGGACCTGGTCGACACCAACATCGTGTTCGTGTCCACCGGCGACCACCATGCAGCCACGGTCGCTGCGGTCGCGGCCGACGAGGGTGTCTGGTTCGGCCCCGCCGATGCCGGCACCATCCGGTTGGTGACCCACCTCGATGTCGACGCCGACGGTGCCGAGCGCGCCGCCCATGCGATCGCGGACCTGCTGGCCGGGCCGGTGGCCGGCGCGCGGTCGGATCACGGCCCCGTCGGGGCCGTGGAGTAGGACGGCCACGCCGCCTGCGTCCGGGTACGCCTCCCTGACCCTGCGAGTCACTGCGTGTCGGATCCGGCAAGACTCTGTCGGCTTGCCCTGGCCGGCTCACAGGCACCCCCGAGGGGGGAGTGGGAGGACCGCACCACCGGCGGGGGTCCTCCCACTGGACCCCGGGCCGCGCTGCCGGGTCGTTGCGGCGGCGGGGCGTGGCACCATGGGTGGCGACGACCGGGGAGGTCCTCGTCCACCACCTGCGACATGTCGAGCGCCACGACGACGAACTGGGCCGATGGCGCCTGGTCACGCGTCCCGTGCGTGGTCCGCTGGCGGGGCTGGCCTCCGAGATCCGCGGATACGAACAGGCCGCCACCACGCCCGGCTCGCACCTCACGGCTGCGACTGCCCGGCTGCCGCTCGTCATCCCGTTCGGGCATCGCCACGTCGTCACGGCCGCGGATGGCCCGCCGCGTGAGGTGGGCGCCTTCGTGGCAGGCTCTCACGATCGTGTCGGGACGGTGGCCTCGACCGGGTTCACCGGCATCCAGGTGGACCTGTCCCCGATCGCGGCACACCGGATCGTGGGAGGCGGTGTGGCCGACCTCGCCGGCACGGTCGTGGGACTCGACGACGTCCTGGGTGCGGTGGGAGCCCGGCTGGTCGAGCGGCTCGGCAACCTGGACGACTGGTCGGCGCGGCTGGACCTGCTCGAGGCGGTGCTGGTGGAGCGATTCGTCCGCGGGCCGGCGGTCGACGTCGAGGTCGCGGAGGTGTGGCGGCGCCTGGCGGCCGGCACCACCCGGATCGATGCGGTCGTGGACGGCCTGGGCTGGAGCCCGCGCCAGGTACGACGTCGCGTCCGGGCCCAACTCGGACTGCCACCCAAGCGCCTGGCTCGGCTGGTGCGCTTCGAACGGGCGCTCGACCGGCTCGAACGCGACCGCGAGACCCCGCTGGCCCGGGTCGCGGTCGATCTCGGCTTCTACGACGAGGCTCACATGGCCGGCGACTTCCGTGACCTGGCCGGGCGCACACCCGGGTCCGAGCGCGCGCGACGTGCACCGGCGTGACCCCCGCCGGCGCCCCGGTGCGCCGGATCTGACCGTTTCCTCCAAGTCGCCCGCCGCGGCCCGTCGTAGCGTGGACCTCGCACTGGCCGACAACCCGCGAGGAACCTCCCATGAGATCGATCATCCCCACGTTCCGCTACGACGACGCTCCCGCCGCCATCGACTTCCTGGTCGAGGCCTTCGGGTTCGAGGTCATGATGGACGTCCGTGACGGCGACCTGGTCGACCATGCCCAACTGACCCACGGCGACGGCATGGTGATGCTCGGCTCGACCCGACCCGACAGCTTCGGCGCCATGGTGGCCGAGCACGCGCCCGGTGGTCGCCACGTGTCGACCCCGTACGTGATGGTCGACGACGTGTCGGCCCACGCCGATCGCGCCCGGGCCGCCGGCGCCACGATCCTGGTGGAACCGGAAGAGCAGGACTACGGCGGCAGCAACTACGCCGCCGTGGATCCCGAGGGCAACGTGTGGAGCTTCGGCGACTACGACCCGTGGACGCCGTCGGACGACTGATCCGGATCGGCGGTGGTCAGGTCGCGCTGCGGCCCCAGGCACCGTCACTGGCGGCCTCCGGGTCGCGCCGCTCGGGCAACGTGCGCCCCAGGGCCGGCGTCAGGGTCGCGACGGCGTCCCGCAGGGCCACCATGTCCTCGCGCTTGAGCGCCTGCGGGCCGTCGCACAGCGCGGTCTCGGGGCGCGGGTGGACGTCGATGATCAGGCCGTCGGCCCCCACCGCCATGCCGGCCCGGGCCAGCGGCAGCACCAGGTCACGCGAGCCCCCGGAGTGGGACGGGTCCACGATGATCGGCAGGTGCGTCAGGGACTGGATCACCGGCACCGACGAGACGTCCAGGGTGTTGCGGGTCGCCGGTTCGTAGGTGCGGATCCCGCGCTCGCAGAACACGATCTGGAGGTTGCCCTGGTGCGCGATGTACTCGGCCGCCATGATCCACTCGTCGATCGTGGCGGTCAGGCCACGCTTGAGCAGGACCGGCTTGCCCGCGATCCCGACCTCGCGCAGCAACTGGAAGTTCTGCATGTTGCGGGCCCCGATCTGGAGCATGTCCGCCTTGGCCGCGACGATGTCGACGTCGGCCGGCGTCACGACCTCCGTGACGGTCGGCAGACCCACCTCCTTGGCGGCGCGCGCCAGGATGTCCAGGCCCTTCTCGCCCAGTCCCTGGAAGGCGTAGGGCGAGGTGCGTGGCTTGTACGCGCCACCCCGGAGGATCATGGCACCCGCGTCCCGGGCCATCTTCGCCGCGGCCAGCGTCTGGTCCTCGGTCTCCACGGCGCACGGGCCGGCGATCAGGGTCATGGTGTCACGCCCGATGGGCACGTCATCCACCCACACCGTCGACGGGCGCGGGTGGGTCTCGTTGGACACCAGCTTGTACGGGCGGGACACCCGGATGACGTCGTCCACGCCCGGGAAGGCGTGCAGCGGCATCTCGGAGAACTGGGCGAGGTCGCCGACCAGGCCGACGATCGTCTGGTTCTTCCCTCGCGAGACGAAGGCGTCACCACCGACCTCCTCGACGGCGTCGACGACGTTCTTGATCTCGGTGCTGGTGGCGGTGTGTCGCATGACGACGACCATGGCAGTGTCCTCCGTGGGCATTGGCGCCCTCCCGCGTGGCGGTCCGGAACTCGCGCGTGGAAAAGCCCCGGGTGCCGGTCCCGGGGCTTGCGCGTGGTGGGTGGGGTCAGAACACGCGGCGGCCCGGGGTGGCCAGGTGGCCAAACCAATACCGGGTGCCGTGAAAGGTGTCCATGCGGCGACGATAGCGACTGCGTGCGCAGGCTGCGCGACCCGCCGGTGGTCCCCGCGCAACGGAGGGGAGCGCAGGCGGCCCTGTGGCCGCCCCTCCACGGGGTGGCGACGCCCATGCGGGCGGGCTCTGTAGCCTCGCGATCGTTGGTCGTCGAGCAGGGGCAGGTCGTGGGGACGTGTGGGTCCTGTGGGGCAGCCGTCGGTGACCACGACCGCTTCTGTGACCAGTGCGGCATGCTCGTGCGGTCCGACGACGCGACCTCCGAGCACGACCCGGCGACGCGGGACGTGGTCGCGCCCACGCCGGACGAGACCCCGTTGTTCCCCACCGACGACGCCGACCCGTCGGCTGCCGTTGACGCCGTCGAGGACGGACCGGCGGCCACACTGCCGAGGGCCCCACGTCGGTCGGTGCAGGTGGCGATGGACGATGAGCCCACCACGATCGGGGCGACCGTTGGTCCTCCCACGGAGGTCGTGGCGCTGACCGGTGGGATCGAGTTGGGGACCTGTTCCGCCTGTGGCGCCGTCAACGCCGTCGAGCGTCGACGTTGTGCCCGATGTGGGGCCGCCCTGCTGGACGAACTCGACAAGACATCCGGCGAGTCCGCACCGGCATCCTCCTCGTCGGACGCTCCCGCTCTGCCGCCGACGGACGTCTCCGTGGCGCCATCACGCCGTCGGCTGCCCGGCGTGGGCATCGCCATCGTCGTCGTGGGTGCGGTCGTCGGGGCCGTGCTGGCCGCCTTGGTGTTCGGCGTCGGTCCCTTCGATCGCGGTGCCGGCGTGGGCGTGGCCTTTGACGGCGACGGCTATCCGGGCCAGGCCGGCCCGCTGTCGGCCGTCCCGTCGGCGACGACGCCGGTGCGCGATGCGTTGGGGGAGCGGACCTTCACCGCCGACCAGGCGGTGGACGACGACCTCGGGACGGCCTGGGTCGCGGTCGACGGTGACGATGCTGCGCTGGAGTTCCAGTTCGACCAGCCGGTGTGGGTCGTCTCGGTCGAGGTCGCCAACGGGGACCAGTACGACGACGAGACGTTCGCGGCCACGGCCCGTATCCGGACCCTGGAGGTGGACTTCGGCTTCGGATCGACGATCGAGGCCATCCTGCTGAGCGGGATCGGGCGCCAGGATTTCCGGCCGCCGGAACCGGTCCTGACCGAGGCGATCACCCTGGAGGTGCTGGAGGTCACGGATGGGGCCGACGTGGCCCTGTCGGACATCACCTTCGTGGGCTACGAGGCCAACGCCCAGGACGCTCGTGCGTTCGCGGAGGCCGGCTGAGGCCCCGATAGCCTCACCTCCGAGGCCGCCGGGCCGACCGGATCGGGACCCGGGGCCTGCAGTCGACGACGTGGGTGCCGGCGTGCACCGTCAGGAGCCGAGCGCGTGGCCACCTTCGAGGACGGGCTGGAGTCCCTGGGCTTCGTCCTGGGCGGATCGTCGCGCCGCGGCGGACGGATGTGGCACCTCCAGTTCAATTCCCTGCTGGAGTTCGTCCTGCATGACTACGACGACGCCGTGCTGCTGTCCTGGTCGTTCGGACTGGGCGAGTTCGCGGCCCGCAAGGGCTGGCTGCTGGGCACCGGCGAGTTGTCCTTCCACGACCTGTACCCGGCCACGGACGTTCGTCTGCGGGTGGAGGTCGAGGCGGTGGAGGCCGAACTTCGTCGGGTCATCGGGACCCTGCGGGTGGATTTCGCGGACCTCGACCTGTGATGCCGGATCCCACGGCCCGCCCGTCGACGTCCCCGGCATCGACGTCCGACGAGGCCGCCACCGAGGCGACCACCACGGGGGTCGCGCACGCGCCGACGCCCGGCGATCGGGCGGACGTCGACAGGGCGGACGACCGCGCGACCCCCGATCCGGCCGGACCCGTCCAGCACCTGGTCGAGTGGGAGGCCACCGCGCGCCGACTGCGCCGATCCTCGGTGGTGCTGCTGGGGGCCGGCTTGGTGGCGTGGGTCGTGACGTCGGTCGTCGAGAGCCAGTGGTCGCTGGCCGGGCTGGGGAACTGGCTGGGGCTGGCACTGCTGGCCATGTTCATCGCCGAGGTCGTGGTCGTCGGCGGCTCGGCCGTCCGCGGCCTGCTGCGGGCGGGCGATGCGGGCGAACGCCTCTCCAGCAACGACGTCGGCCTGTTCCCACCGACCCCCCGGCGTCGCTCCACCGACGACTGACGCGGACCAGCGGCGCCCGTTCGGGGCGGCCGGTGTGGCGTGTGTCACGCCGTGCGGTCCGCCGGTCGGTTCAGTGCTCGTCGGGCGCGACCCGCTCGGTCAGCACGAAGGTGGTCACCGCGCCCGGATCGACCGTGTCACAGCGCTGGAGTCGTCCCCACGTCAGCAGGGCCACGGCCGTCGGCATCGGCGTGTCGTGGGTGGTGACCAGCAACCGGTCGGGGAACTGCGCCACCAGGTCGTCGAGGACGTCCGGATCCACGGTGTCGTCGATGCCCGACGCGATCGCGAGGACGACGATCCCGTTCTCGAGCGCCGAGACGATCTCGGCGTCGCGCAACGGTTGTGCGGCCAGCCCGGCGGCCGGGACCGAGGTCGTGTGCCAGCCACTGGTCGGCGGGACCGACGAGAACGGCCCGGGCGGCTCGGCGTCGCCGACCAGGTGGGACGACAACTGCACGGTTGGGTACTCGACCGCCGCGCAGCCACCGGGGCCCGAGGATGCGGCCGTTGTCGACGAGGTCCCGGTGGGGGTCGGTGCGGGGGTGGTGGTCGCGGTCGGCGACGTGCAGGCTCCCAGCGCCACCACGACCACGGCGCCGACCAGGCACGTGCGCGCGATCACGACTCGCTGGCTGCCGGGCTGGGCTCGTCGGTCGACGAGGCGTCGGCGGCGGACGCCTCGCTGGGCGAGGGCTCTGGCTCGCTGCCGCTGGTGGCGCCGCCGGACGCCAGCCCGGTCACGGCCGCACGCAGCAGGTCGGGGATGACCGGCCCCGGATAGCGGTCGACGATCTCCCCACCGGGCGCGAGCACATAGGTCCACGGTTCGGTCGGCAGTTGCAGTTCGTCAACAAGGTCGGTCAGGGTCTGGTTCGCGTCGGTGTAGGGCTCGACGTGGATGTACGTCGCGTCGGGCGCGTCGTCGGCGGTCGCCACACCCAGGACGTCCTCCAGGACCGGGCCGCAGATCGCGGTCGCGCAGTACTTCGGGGTCGAGATGCACAGCACGACCGGCCGGTCCTCGGCCAGGGCGTCGTCGAGGCTCACGTCGTGCAGCCCACAGTTCTCCTCGCGCGTGCACAACTCATCGAGGTCCATCTGGTCGTCGGTCGTCGGCGTCTGGATCGCGGGGATGCTGGCGCCCTGCGCCGGGGCGACGCTTTCTTCGGGGGGCAGGGCGCGGATGCCGGCGGTGCCCGCCCGGGCCCCGTCGCTGGTGGCCACCACCAGGTCGAAGGTGCCGGCCTGGTCGTCGGCGAGTGCGATCTCGACGCCGTGCAGGCCGTCGGTCGGCAACCGGTCGTCCGGGTACCAGGTGGTGGTCAGCGGTCCCGCGACCACGTCACCCTCCAGGCCCACCAGCCACAGGTCGACCGGGTCGGTGAGGATCTCGCCCTGGTCGTCGCCCACGACGAGCAGCAGGTGCGTGGTGAGGCCGGTCAGGAGTTCGGCCCAGGTGGCCTGCGGTGTGAGGGCCAGGGCGGCAGACCCCAACCCAACGGCCTCCAGGGCGGCCCCCACGGCGTCGCTGGCGTTGGGCAGCGGCACCGTGGCCCCCGGCGAGGGCACCGGGCTGGAGGGGCTGGCGGCGTCCCGGGTGTCGGATCCGCCGGCGCAGGCGGCCAGGGTTGCCGCGGTCCCGGCCAGCAGGGTCCGACGCGAGAGCATCGGACCGCGGTGGGTGCGTGCGGCGTGGCCGGTGGGCATGTGCAGGCCTTTTGCAGCGGATGGCGAGGAAACGCCGGGGATCGGCCCGACGACGGGCCCCGCTGCGGGCTCACGAATGGGCACTGGGCGGGGTCCGGGCCGAAACGACGAGGGTACCTCCGGTCGGGTCCCCGGCCGGCCCGCTCCCCGGTGGTGGCGTCGGTCGCCGGGGGTGGGATGTGGCACGCTGGGAGGCATGGCCGACCGACACGTGGCACGACCGGGGACCCGCGACCACCGGTGGCGGATCCGTGGGCTGGTGGTCGCCGTGGTGGCGATCGCCGTCGCCTCGTGCCTGCCCGGCGGTCGTGGTCGCGCACCGGCCACGCCCTCGCCGTCCAACGCCCCGATGGTGCGGATCGGGGTCGGACCCGAGTCCGAGTCGATCGTGCTGGGCACGGTGCTGGCGGGCCTGGTCGCCGAGGCCGACCTCGAGCCCGTGCTGGTCGAACTGGCCGACGCCGGGGCCGTCCGCCAGGCACTGGAACTGGGCGACGTGGACGTCGCCCCCGGCTACAGCGGGCAGGTGTGGCTCGAAGAATTCGGACGTGAGAACCCGCCGGGCGACCCACGGACGTCCTTCCAGCGGGTCCGGTCGGCGGACGAACCCAACGGGATCACGTGGTTGCGGCCCGACTTCGACCTCGACGCCGGGGTGGACGGACCACCGGCCGACGCCACCTTCGGGTTGTTCGTCGCCCCCGGGACGGCCAGCGAGGTGGCCACCATCCCGCAACTCGCGACCGTGCTCGGCGAACGGGACGCCGCCATTTGCGTGGACCCGTCCTTCGGCGAACGTGACGACGGGTGGGGCGCGCTCGCGTCGCGTTACTCCATCGCCTCCAGCGTGCTGACCGAGGCTCCACCGGCCGAGGCCATCGCGGGCGTCGCCAACGGCCAGTGCTTCGTGGGCCTGTCGACCCTGACCGATGGCGCCGCCTGGCTGGAGGGCCTGGTCCCGCTGGCCGATCCGCTGGAGGTGTTCCCGGCGTTCGTGGTCGGCGTGCAGGCCCGCCAGGACGCGCTCGAGGCCGTGCCGGCACTCGAAGACGCCATCCAACCGCTGGCCAGCACCCTCACCACGCGCATGCTGGGGACCTGGAACGCCCGGTTGGTGCGTGGCGACGCCCTGGAGGACGTCGCGGCCGACGCCGTGGTGGAGGTGCGCCGGGCCGGCTGAGCGGGTTGGTGCCTGGCCCGCCGGGTGACGGATGGGTCAGGCGCGGGTCGGGGCGGGTGGCGGGGCGAGGTCGTCGCGCTCGTCGAGGTCGTCGCGGGACTGCATCGCCCGCAGGGTCTGCATGCCCAGCAGCAGCGGCACGGTCTGGCCGATCGCGACAGTCACTGCCAGCAGGGCCAGGAGGGCGCGGGCGATCCGGGACTGGGACACCAGGCGGGCCGACAGGTCGTCCACCAGTGCCCCGGCGTCGGTGGCGGTCGTGCGGTAGTCCTCGATCAGGTCGCGCGAGGCCTTGAGGTCGGTGGTGATGGTGTCCAGGTCACCGGCGATGTCGTCGCCCTGGCCGGCGAGGTCGTCGAGGCGCACGGCCACGTCGTCCAGTCCCTCGCGCTGGCTGCGCAGGTCCGGGGGGATCTCGACCAGTTGGTCCTGCACGGCGACCAGTGACTCGTCGAGCGGGGTGCCGGGGTTGTAGTCGACCCCCAGGAAGCTCAGGGCATTGAAGGTCGAGTCGATGACGCCGGCGGTCTGGATCAACTGCGGCATGGCGTCGTTGACCGCGTCGAGGCTGTCGGGCACGTCCTCGGTGACCAGCACCGTCAGGTCGTCCAGGGTCGTGCCGACCTGGCCCATCGCGTCCGAGGCGTCGGTGACCGAGCCCTGCACCGTGGTGAGGGTCTCGGCGACGTCGGTGAAGGTGGTGTCCAGGACGGTCGTCGTGTCCTCGACCCCGGCCAGGACGGTGTCGGTCAGTGCCAGTGCCTCCAGGGAAGTGTCGGTGGCGTTGCCGATGAAGGCGACGCCGACGATGCCACCGACCAGCGACGCGACGATGCCGACGGCACCCCCCGCGATCCAGGTGATCGCGAGCCAGCGTGGGAGTTCCCACGGGCCCGCGGCGGGTGGCGGCGGGACGTCGGGATGGTGGTCGTGCTCGTCGAGGTCGTGCACGTGTTCGGCCATGACGCGCCAGCGTAGTTGCCCCTCCATCGCCGACCGGGGTGGGCGAACGGCCCACGTCGTCGGGTCCCGCGAACACCTGCATGACCTGGCAGGTGTGCACGACATTGCGCCACGCGTCCACCATCGGGATCGGGAAGTGCACGACGTGGTGGCGATCGGCGGCCGCCAGGCCCGCGCCGTCACTGGCCAGGCGGACCTGCTCGCCCTGCCCGACGTGGCGACCACCGGTGCGCACGCAGCGCACCGGGCCCCGATCCGGGGGTCGTTCGCCCCGTGGATGGGTGTGGCGGCGGCGGGTCCCGAACACGTCCGGTCGTTCGCTTGACCGGTGTCGCGTGGGTGGCGTAGATTCGTCTTTCACTCGAACACATGTTCGGACGCTCGCAGGGTGCGGGCCAGGGTCGGACGAGGAGCAGGCGAAGATGAGCAAGCGCTACTGCGAGGTACTGGAGAAGGTCGAGACGCCCGCCACCCGCCGCGCCGCCGAGGTGGCCGCCGTCGAGGCCCCGGTGGATCCCGTGGCGGAGGTGGACGAGGACACCACCACGGCCACGGACACGACGGCGGTGGGAGCCGGGAGAGTGGCCACCCTGGTGCGGCCCACCCGGACCGATCCCGCCCGGGTCGCGGTGGGACAACGCCCGGTCACGATGCGTCCTGCCAGTGCACGTCCGGACCCGTCGGTGCGTCCCACCTCCACACGGCCCGGCAACGGTCCCGCGGACGCCGACGAGCCACTGGCCTTCGCCTGGCGCGGGCGCCACTACGAGGTCACGCGGATCCTGGGTCACTGGCGCGAGGAAGAAGGCTGGTGGCGCCGTCCCGACGGCGAACCGATCCAGATCGAACAGTCCGACCTGTGGCGGGTCGAGGCCACCCGAGGAACCGGCCCGGCAGGCAGGGCCGACTCCGATGCGCGCGGGGTCTACGAACTGGCCCGGCGGGGGTCGACCTGGCGGCTCGACCGCGTGTGGGACTGATCCGTCGGTCGTGGCTGGGATCCGGGATCAGGCCGTGTCGTCACCGGGTCGGTGGTGCAGCGGTCGGTGCAGCGGCTGGTGGAGGTTCTTCGTCAGCGGCGTCGCGAGCGACCGTGACGGGGGCTTCGGTGTGGCGAGGCCGGGAAGCTCGGTGTGCAGCGGGGTGCCCAGGGGTTCGTACAGGGGCCTGGAGAGGGATCGGGACGCCATTGTCCGCACCTTGTCTCGGGACGCGGTGCCGTCCTCGCGCCCACCAGTGGGGGTCCCGGGGCCGAGCAGGGGAACCGGTGCGAACGCTGCACCGAGGTGTGACCCGTCGTGGCGCGGCTCCTCGTCGATCGGTCAGTCGTCCTACGATACCCCATCCAGGGCCGGATTTGGCCGTTTTCACCAGTTTCCTGCGTCGGCGACGACGCTCGCTGGAAGCAGCCAACCTCCGAGGGAACGACTCGCGCCGTGTCGGCTGACCGCGGTGGCGAGGCTGCCGTACGGTCGTTAATCGAACGCATGTTCGATCGACCGGGACGGCCCGGCGACGGGCCGTCGAAGGGGACGCACGCGTGACGATGCAGCCGCCACGGGCGTCGACCAGGTCACGAGGCGGGCGACCGACGAACCATGGTGTGGGCACCGCCGGTGGCGTCGACCAGGACAAACCCGGCGTCCTCGTAGAGCCGTGCGGCGGGATTGTCCGACTCGACCGACAGGGACAGGCCACCCAGGCCGCGCCGGTCGGCCTCGGCGCACAGGGCCGTGAGCAAGCGGCTTCCCACCCCGTGACCGCGGTGGTCCACCTCCACGCCGATCCCGATCTCGGGCACGGTCTCGTCGACGAACCCGTACCCGGGATCGTCCGCGGTGAGCATCGTCCACCACGCTGCGCCGACGTCGGACCCGTCCCGGGTGGCGACGACCCCGGCCTCACCGGAACGGGGCCAGTCGGCGGGGAGGTAGTGGGCGATCTCGTGGGGGGCGACCACCTCGTCGATGGGGCGATCCACCCCGTCGCGCCAGGCCGCGGCCTCGGCCAGCATTGCCTGCAGGAACGGTCGGTCCGAACCCGTCGCCGCGCGCACCTGGCACCCGCTTCGACCGGCGTCGTTGGTGTCGAGGCGGATGCCGTGGTCCCAGGTACCCAGTTCCGCGTCGTCGGGCCACTGGAACAGCTGCACCCACTCGTCCAGGTGGGCACGGGTGACGGGGGGATCCTCCCGGTCCCGCAGGGCGATGCGTTGCCACAGCACCTCGACCGGGGCATGCAGGTGGTGCAGTTCGACCCGGGCACCCGCGGCACGTCCCCCGTCGCGGAGGTGGTCGCGTTCGACCCGCGCCCACGTGCCCCACTCGACGACGACCGACTGGCCCCGGGCCAACAGGTCACGACCGAGGTCCCACTGCAGGCCTTCGATGCGGTCGCGCGTGTCGGCGTCCCACAGGTCGACGTCCAATCGCTGCATCCAGTCGTCCGGGCACAGCCGGACGGCATCGAGGTGGTCGGCGACGTCCCGTGCATGGGTCGTCTTCCCCGAGCCGGGCAGGCCGGTCACCACGACCAGGGTCACGATGGATGCCGTGCGCATGTCGCTTCCTCGTCCGCGTTCGCGGACGAGGCTAGGACTGGGCAGGTCCGATCGACGCCGGTGGTCGCGCAGCCTGGTCCGTGGGAGACGATCGTCTCAGGGTTGGTCGGCGAGGAGGTCGAGGAACGCCGCGGGATCGTGGACGGGGATCCGTGGGCCAAGTCCGAGCAGGTCGGTGTCACCGGACACCAGGTGGGCGGACGCTGCGGCCGCGAGTGCGATCAGGAAGTCGTCGCCGGGATCCGGCGAGGCGACTGGTGCCGGGGTCGTGGGATCGTCGTGGTGCTCGCCGGACGATCTGAGGAGGTCCAAGACCGTGTCCGCCTGCGCGGTGGTGATGCGGCGGCGCAGCTTCGGGTAGGCCAGGACTCGTCGCAGTTCGTCCAGCAGGCGCGGCGACACGACCAGTTCGAACTCCCCGTCCATCCAGGCGTGCACCACCAGGGCCGGTGCACCTCGTGGCGTGAGCATGGCGGACACCAAGACGTTGGTGTCGACGACGGCCCGGATCATCCGACGGGACTACTCGGACGCAGCGGCGTCGGCGCGGACCGCGGCCTGGGCTTCCAGGGCCAGGTCCATGGCCTCGTCCTCGTCGAGGTCGTTCGTGGCCCACAACTCGTCGAGCAGGTCGAGGGCGAGGTCCCGTCGCAGTGCGGCCTCGATGACCTCGCTGTCCCGTTTCCCCGTGCGGGCCGCCCGGATGCGGACAGCGCGCAGGACGTCGTCGTCGAGGGTCACGGTCGTACGGGTCGTCATGGACATGTCTGCATCATAACATCATCGTGCAACTGTGCGTCGAGTGGCGACTGATGGCGGGGAGTCGGGCGTTCAGTGCGGACGAGGTGGCCATCACGGCGATGGACCGCGACGTCGACCAGCGGCGGGCGACCGCGGCGGCGACCCGGGTCCGAGACCGGTTGGCGGCCGGGTCCGACCACGGGGACGCGGGCGCGACGACCGCCTTTACCCACCTCACCGCGCGGACCGGGTACTCGCTGCGGGACGGGATGATCCGTCCCGGCGAACTGGTGTCGGCGGCCGCGGCAGCCGGGATGACCCATGTCGCGGTCACCGATCGGGACGGGGTCTACGGCGCGGTCCGGGTGGCCCAGGCCGCCGCGAAGGCCGGGATCACCCCGATACTGGGGGCCGACCTGGCGTTGGCGGTCACCGACGATCCGGGCTGGTCGTCGCCGCGGGTCGGGCGCGACCGGGGTGGTCGCTCGGGTCCGGCCGTCGGGGGCGGCTGGCTGGAGGACGACGCCGCCAGGTTGACGTTGGTGGCGGCCACCAACGCCGGGTACGGCGACCTGTGCCGGGCGATCACCGCCGCCCACCTCGGTCCCGACGGGTTGGACCGACTGGTCGCCGGCACGTCGCTTGACCGCGAGTCGTGGCGCGACGAGGTCGACCTCGCCGACCGGTCCAGTCCGCACCTGTCCTTCGTCGACCTGGGGGTGGCGACTGCCCACGACGACACCTGGGTGCTGCTCGGCAACGACTCGCCGGTCGGCCGCCTGGCCGCGGTAGGTCGTCTGGACGCGGCCACCGACCAGTTGCGCCGGTTCCTGGACGTGGTCGGCCCCGACCGGTTGCGACTGGCGGTGCGCAACCACCTGGTCCCGCCATCCGGGCGGCGGCGGGGCCGGGCGGTGCGCCTGACCGCCGACGGCGCCCCCGCGGTCGGTGCCGACGGGGTGCTGGACGAACCCGGTGACGACGTCCGCATCCGCAACCTGCTGGAGGTCGCCCGGCGCAGCGGGGTCGAGGTCGTGGCTGTCAACGACGTGCGCCACCTCGAACCCGACGACGTCCACGTGGCCGACGTGCTGGCATGCGTGCGCCAACAGGTCCCGCTGGGCGCCCACCACCTCGGCCGCACCACCGCCGAGGCCCACTTCGCAACCGGGGCCGAGATGGCCGCCCGCTTCGCCGAACGCCCCGACCTGGTCACCGCCGCCCACGACCTGGCGGTGACCTGCGAGGTCGACCTCGACCTGGGCGAGGTGCAGGTGCCGCACCTGACCGGGTTGAGCGACGAGGTCGCGGCGGGGGAGTTGCACCGGCGCTGCTGGCAGGGGGTGGCGGACCGTTACGTCCGGGTCACGACTCGGATCCGGGAACGACTCGAGCGCGAACTGGACATGGTCGACCGGCTCGGCCTCCACGACTACTTCCTGACCGTGTCCGACATCATGGCGGCGGTGCGCGACGAACTGGGGATCCTGGCGGCCTGCCGCGGCTCGGCGGCCGGGTCGCTGGTGTGCCACGCGCTGGGGATCTCCGACGTCGACCCGGTCGCCAACGACCTTGCGTTCGAACGGTTCATGAACCCCTACCGGGATGAACTCCCCGACATCGACATCGACGTCGAGTCGGCCCGGCGCACCGACGTCTACGACCTGGTGATCGCGCGCTACGGCCAGCACCGGGCCGCCTGCGTCGCGATGGTCGAGACCTTCCAGGCCCGCATGGCGATCCGCGAGGTCGGCAAGGTGCTGGGCCTGCCTCCCGACGAGATCGGACTGGTCGCGAAGTCCATCACCCATGCCCGCGCACGCCAGGTCCGCACCGTGATCGACGACCTGCCCGAGTTGCAGCACTCGCGCATCAACGCCGGCCAACTCGAACGACTGCTGGCGGTGGTCGAACGCCTGGACGGGTTGCCGCGCCACCTCGCCATGCACCCGTGCGGGATCCTGCTGGCCGACGACGACCTGCTGGCCCACACCTCCATCGAGCGCTCCGCCCAGGGGTTCCCGATGGTGGCCTTCGACAAGGATGACGTGGCCGCGCTGGGATGGTTGAAACTGGACGTGCTGGGCGTGCGGATGCTGTCGGCGATGCGCCACGCGATGGATCTGGTCCCGACCGTGCGTGGCCACGACCTCGACGTCACCCAGATCCCCGAGGGCGACGCCGAGACCTTCGCCCTGGTGCGCTCGGCCCACACCATCGGGGTGTTCCAGATCGAGTCGCCGGGCCAGCGCGAACTGCTGGGGCGGTTGCAGCCCGACCACTTCGGCGACCTGATCACCGAGATCTCGCTGTTCCGGCCCGGGCCGGTCAAGGCCGACATGGTGACCCCGTTCGTGCAGCGTCGCCACCGCACCGGCCACGGCCGCGGGGCGGTGTCGACCAGCGACGACGCCGCGACCGACCCCGACGCGTCCGAGGGCGACTGGTACCCGCACCCCAGCCTCGAACCGATCCTGCGCGAGACCCACGGCGTGGTCGTCTACCACGAACAGGTCATGGGGGCGCTGTGTGCGCTGACCGGGTGCGACATGGCCTACGCCGACCTGCTGCGACGCCGGTTGTCGACCGACGCCGCCACGATCAAACCGTGGGCGCTGGCGCGGGCACGGACCCGCGGGTTCACCACCGAAGCGGCCGAGTCGGTGTGGAAACAGGTCGCGTCGTTCGCCTCGTTCGGGTTCTGCAAGGCCCACGCGGCCGCCTTCGCCGTCCCGACCTACCGCTCGGCGTGGCTCAAGGCCCACCACCTGCCCGAGTTCATGGCCGGGTTGCTGACCCACGACCCGGGGATGTATCCGCGGCGGCTGATCCTGGACGAGTGTCGCCAGTTCGGGGTGGCGGTGCTGGGCCTGGACGTCAACCGGTCGGGCGCCGACTACACCGTCGAGGTGGTCGACCGCGGCCAGGCCGAGCACCTGCTGGGGATCTACCGCCGTCCGGGCACGTCGCTGGCCCTGCCCAAGGGGTGGACGGTGCAGGACGGCCGCCCGGTCCCGCCGGGGGGCTTCGACGGAGGCGATGCCGGCAACGGCTATCGCTACGGCGTGCGCGTCGCGTTGTCGTCGGTCAAGGGCATCACCGACGAGGAGGTCGACTCGATCCTCGACAACCGGCCGTACGGGTCGCTGCTGGAGGTGCGGGCCCGGACCGCGCTGTCGCGACCGGTGGCCGAGCGGTTGGCCCGGGCGGGGGCGCTGGACCACCTCGCCGGCCTGCACCGCCACGACGGGGCGCGCGACCGGCGCGAGATCCGCCTGGCCGTGGAGGAACTGTGGGCGGACACCCGTCGACGACCCCGGCGGTCCGGGGCGGGGGGTGGGATCATGTCCGAACCGGCGCAATTGCCCCTGGACGTCACCGGTGGTGCGCTCCCGCCAGCGCTGCCACCCCAGAGCGAAGCCGAACGGGTGCGTGACGAGATCGCCACCACCGGGCTGGACACCTCGCGCCACGTGCTGTCGTTCTACGAACCGCTGCTGGACGTGCTGGGGGTGGTGGACGCGTCGACCATCGGCGGGTTGCCCAACCAGCGTCGGGTCCGGGTCGCCGGCGTGAAGGTGGCGGTGCAGTCGCCCGGGCAGCGGTCCGGGAACCGGGTGCTGTTCCTGTCGCTGGACGACCAGACCGGGTCGGTGCAGGTGACCTACTTCGCGTCGTCGCTGCCCGACTGCGCGTGGACGGTGCTGCACGCATGGCTGGTGGTGGCCGAGGGCCGGATCAGTCGGCGGGACGCCTCGACCCGCTCGGACGCCGGCGTGTCGTGGCGTGCCCGCCCGTTCATGAACGATCCCGCCCGCCCCGATCGTCCGGCAGCACGGATGCAGGCCGAGACCACGCGGTTGGCCACCGACCTCGACCACCCCCTGTCCGGACCGTCCGGTCGTGGCGGCCGGACGGCGGCAACCCGTGAACCCGTCGCCGACCGTGGCCTGGGCACGCGCGGCCGCCGGGGGAGTAGTCGTGGCGCCGGCGAGGGCGGGGCGACCATCACGGGCGTGCGGGCCTGGGACCTGTCACGGTTGTGGCGGGCGTGGCAGGAGGGCTGGCTGCCCGATGCCCTGGACGAGAAGGGCACCCCGCAGGCCCACGAACGCCAGGTCGTCCGCCCCGCCGGCCTCCACGCCTCCGAATGGGGCCGCGGCTCCCGCTGAACCCCGCCCCTCCGTTATCCGGGTCTACTGACGCTGCCGTGGGTCGGGTGTCGGGGGATACGGGTGCGCACGCCGTGTTCTGCCTACGTTTCGGGCTGTTGAAGGCTTGAGACGAGGAGAACGACGACGTGCGCATCAACAAGGTA
>JBBSMS010000045.1:0-23325 GCA_038233055.1 Nitriliruptorales bacterium | reverse complement strand
CCGAACCCGTCTCGGACATCATCTCCGAACCCGTCTCGGACATCATCTCCGAACCCGTCTCGGACATCATCTCCGAACCCGTCTCGGACATCATCTCCGAACCCGTCTCGGACATCATCTCCGAACCCGTCTCGGACATCATCTCGGAGCCGGTGTCGGACATCATCTCGGAGCCGGTGTCGGACATCATCTCGGAGCCGGTCTCGCCGCCGGCACCGTCGTCGGTGTCGTCGCCGCAGGCGGCGGCACCCAGGGCAAGGGCCCCGGCCAATGCAACGGCTGCGGTGCGACGGGAGAAGGTCGTGGTGGTGCGCATGTTCGGTGTCCTTGTTCGGGGTCGACAGCCTGTGGACCGTCGTTATGCGGAGTGGCGAAAGCACGATATCACCGTGCGTACGACAAGGGTAGGAGGCTGCGTGGCGACGACACCCGTGTCGTCTGTCCAACGACGGGTGTCCGAAGGGCCACGCCGGACCCTGCCGTTCGCGAGATTGTCCGTTCAAGGTCCGAAATCGACCAATGGCGGCATGTGTCTCCTGTCGGAGGACCCCGTACGAACGGCCGTCGACCAACCACGGCAGTGGCCGCGATCGGTCAGATTCGGGTGATTCGGCGGTGCCGTCGCCCGGAGGCGACGGCGTCAGGCCGGGTCGGCGCGAGCCACGACCACCTGCACCGCGTGCTCGCCGACATCCAGTGAGGTACCCGCCGCGGGGTCGTCTTCGATGCGCGTGGCCAGCACCTCGCCGGCGATCCACGAACCGTGTGCGGCGAAGGCCGCTCGGACCTGTTCGTCGTCGCTCGACCAGCCCAGGGTGATCCGGTCCGACACGTCCAGGTCGAGGTCGCGGCGGACCTGCTGGACCCGGCTGACGAGGTCGCGCGCCAGTCCTTCGACCACCAGGTCGTCGTCGAGCGTGGTGTCCAGCGCCACCGCCAGGGGTCCGAAAGACTCCACCACGGTGCCCGGGTTGGGCTCGCGCCGCAGGTCGAGGTCGTCGCGTGACAGGTCGTGGCCGGCCACGGACACGGTGCCACCCTCGGCCACCGCGGCCAGGTCGTCGTGCGACAGTTGCGACACGCGCCCGGCCATCGCACCCATCTCGGCGCCCAACCGCGGGCCGAGCACCTTGAAGTTGGGCTTGGCCGACAGGGTCACCAGATCGCCCTCGTCGGCCCGGACCCGTACCTCCCGGACGTTGAGTTCGTCGGCCACCAGGTCACGGTGGGCGGCCACCGCGGCCGCGATGTCCTCGTCACGGGTGATGACCGTCAGCGTGTGGAGCGGTTGGCGCACGCGCAGGTCGTTGGTGGTCCGCAGGTGTCGACCCATCGTGATGATCTGGCGGGTCGAGGCCATCGCCGACTCGAGGTCGCGATCGATCATCGACTCGTCGGCCTGCGGGAAGTCCGCCCAGTGGATCGACGCCAGCGCGTCGTCGTCGGCTACATCCACGACCAGCAACTGGTGGACGTGCTCGGTCAGGAACGGCAGGATCGGTGCCAGGACCGTCGTGAAGGTGGTCAGCACCTCGTACAGGGTCGCGAACGCGGCCAGCGAGTCCGCCCGGTCCTCGTCGCCGCTGCGCCAGAACCGGCGGCGGGACCGTCGCACGTACCAGTTGGTGAGGTCGTCGATGAAGCCCAGGACGGGCGTGACGACGCGATTGAGGTGGTAGCCCTCCATCTCCCGGTTGACGTCGTCGACCAGCGACTGCAGGACCGAGAGCACCCAGCGATCCACCTCCGGCCGTTCGGCGACGGGAGGTGCCGTGGCCAGGTCGGCCAGCCGGATCCCGTCGGCCTCGGCGTAGGTCGTGAAGAAGCTGACGACGTTCCACAACGGCAACAACACGGTGCGCACGATCTGGCGGACGCCATCCTCGGCGAAGCGCAACGGCTCGGCCCGCAGCAGGGGCGAGTCCATCATGTAGGCGCGCAGGGCGTCCGCGCCGTAGGAGTCGAACAGGTGGCCGGGGTCGGGGTAGTTCTGGAGCGACTTGGACATCTTGCGTCCGTCCTCGGCCAGGATCATCCCCGAGACGACGCAGTTGTTGAACGTCTGCTGGTCGAACAGGGCCGTCGACAGCACGTGCAGGGTGTAGAACCACCCGCGGGTCTGGTCCAACGACTCGGAGATGAACTCCGCCGGGAACGTGGCCTCGAACTGCTCGACGTTCTCGAACGGATAGTGCAACTGGGCATAGGGCATCGAGCCGGACTCGAACCAGCAGTCCAGCACCTCGGGGACGCGCCGCATGGTGCCGTCCCCGTCCGCGCACGGGAAGGTGATCGGGTCGAGCACGTGCTTGTGGAGGTCGTCGGGACGCTGGCCCGAGCGCTCCTCGAGTTCGTCGATGGAGCCGATGCACTCCTGGTGACCGCAGGCGTCGCACTCCCACACCGGGATGCAGGAGCCCCAGTAGCGGTTGCGGCTGACCGCCCAGTCGCGGGCTCCCTCCAACCAGTTGCCGAAGCGGCCCTCGCCGATTGCCTCGGGCACCCAGTGGATGTCGTGGTTGAGTTCCACGAGCCGGTCCCGCAACTTCGTGACCTCCACGAACCAGGTCGGCACCGCCTTGTAGATCAGCGGCGTGCCGGTCCGGTAGCAGAAGGGGTACGAGTGGTTGATCGTGCCCTCGCTGACCAACAGGTCGCGCTCGCGCAGGTCCCGGATCAGGGTGCGATCGGCCTCCTTGATGTTCACGCCGACGATCGCCCCGCCCGCGACGGCGGCCACCCGGTCGGTGAAGTTGCCATCGGCGTCGACCGGGTCGACCAGCGCCTCGACGCCGGCCCGGCGCATCGCGTCGAAGTCGGCCTCGCCGTAGGCCGGGGCCATGTGCACCAGCCCGGTCCCCTCCTCGGTGTCGACGTCGTCGGAGGTGATCACTCGGAACGCGCCCTGGTCGCGCTCGTCCAGGAACGGGTCGAACGGTGGGCGGTAGGACAGCCCGACGAGGTCGGCGCCCGAAGCGGTGGCGACCACCTCGGCATCCTCGCCGAAGACCTCCGTGACCAGGGGCTCGGCGACCCAGGCCCCCCGCGCGTCCGCCGGGGCGTCCCCCCCGGGCGCGACGCGGGCATAGGTGAGCTCGCTGCCCACGGCCACGGCGAGGTTGGACACCAGGGTCCACGGCGTGGTGGTCCACACCAGCAGGTGGTCGCCCGGGGCGACGACGTCGTTGCCGTCGGTCACCTCCATGCGCACGATCACCGACGGGTCGTCGGTCATGCGGTAGTCGAGGTTGGCCTCGAAGTTGGACAGCGGGGTGGTCGCCCCCCACGAGTAGGGCAGCACCTTCACCGAGCGGTACACCAGCCCCTTGTCCCACAACTGGTCGAAGACCCACCACACCGACTCCATGAAGTCGGTGTCCATGGTGCGGTAGGGATGGTCCATGTCGACCCAGCGGCCCAACCGGCGGACCACGTAGTCCCAGTCGTCGGCGGTCTGGTCGACCAGGGCCCGGCAGGCCTCGTTGAAGGCCGCCAGACCGTACTCCTCGATCTCGGCCGGCCCGTGGACGCCCAGCGACTCCTCGACCTTCATCTCGACCGGCAGGCCGTGGGTGTCCCAGCCCCAACGTCGGTGGATGCGGTGGCCGCGCATGGTCCAGTAGCGCGGCACCACGTCCTTGGTCGTCGACGCCAGCAGGTGCCCGTAGTGGGGCGTGCCGTTGGCGAACGGCGGACCGTCGTAGAACACGTACTCGTCGTCGGCCGGTCGACGATCGATCGACTGCTGGAACGCCCCGATGCGCTCCCACAGGTCGAGGATGGCCTCCTCGGTAGCGGGCAGGTCGATCTGGGGCGGCAGGCGACGGAAGTCGCTGGAGGTGGTCCCTGCGGGGCTGCTCATGACGGGCATGTCCGGGAAGGTCGCGAATGGCCTCCGATGCTACCTCCGGCCGGGTGCGGCCCCGCTACGGCGCCGAGCTGCTCGGCTGCTGGCGCGCGGCCGCGCGATCGCCGACCTCCGTCCACCCGGCGGCCCAGGCGCGACCCACAGTCCGTGGTGCGGGCATACTCGTCGGCAGCGCCGAGACCGGCGCGCGGCGCCAGTGGGTGCCGAGCGCCGACGCCGGCGCAGGAGGTCACCGTGGTTCGCGAACCCGCTCCAGGGCGGCTGCGTCGCTGGCGCCGACGTCGGATCGCCGCCGCCGCGCTGATGGTCGTCGCCGTCTCTGGTTGCGCCCGGGAGACGCGACCGGCAGTGGCCGAGTGGTCCCCACGCTGGGACACCACCCGGGACCTGGTCCCGGACCGTGAGGACCTCGGGACCGCCCCCGGCGACGAGACCTGCGAGGCGGTCCTGGTCGACCTCCGCGAGGCGAGTGTCGACCTGCTCCCCGGGCCCGACGAGGGCCTGGACGAATTGGCCGAGAAGTGGATCACCTCGGCGGAGGGCATGTTCTTCGAGTGCTTCGACGACGACATCGGAGCCGATGGCGTGGCCGAGGCCTACGACCGACTGGACCGCCTGGAGGCCGAGATCGACGTCGCCCTGGACGCCGCAGGGTGACCGCCAGCACGTCCCGCTCGGGTCGTCATCAGTTCCCAGGTCCGCACGCCGGAGGCTGCCGTCCACGGACGCCGGGGACACGGTCGACCGACACAGGACGGGGCACCTCCGTGGAGGTGCCCCGTCGGGGTGGTGCGATCGTGCGGGTGGATCAGTTGGCGGTGAAGTCGTCGAAGCCCCAACCGCCCTCGAAGCCCCAGGACCCGTCGCCCTCGTAGGACTCCGTGGACGCCAGGTACTCGGCGATGTCGGCCGGCAGTGCCTGCTCGGGGACCTCGGTGTGGCCGACCTGCACGTCGCGGTAGTCCTTGACGCCGGTCCCGGCCGGGATCAGCTTCCCAATGATCACGTTCTCCTTGAGCCCCAGCAGCGGGTCCGAGCTGGCCTCCAGTGCCGCCTCGGTCAACACGCGCGTGGTCTCCTGGAACGACGCCGCACTCAGCCACGAGTCCGTGGCCAGAGACGCCTTCGTGATGCCCATCAACTGCTCTCGTCCGGCGGCCGGCTGGCCACCCTCTTCGAGCACGCGGGCGTTCTCGTTGCGGAACTTGATCCGGTCGATGTTGTCCCCCGGCAGGAAGTTGGTGTCCCCGGCGTCGACGATGGCGACGCGTCGGAACATCTGCCGGACGATCAGCTCGACGTGCTTGTCGTGGATCGGCACACCCTGGCTGCGGTAGACCTCCTGGACCTCGTGGACCAGGTGCAACTGGGCCGCGCGGACACCGAGGACCTCCAGCAGTTCGTGGGGGTCGATGGCCCCGGTGGACAGCTGCTGGCCGACCTCGACCTCGACACCGTCGGCGATCTCGATGCCGGACACCTCGTCGCGGTACAGACGGGTGCCACGCACCAGCTCGTACTCCTCGACGCGGTCGCGCGAACCGGAGATGGTCAGCAGGCGCTGCCCACCCTCCAGGTCCTCGATCGACACGCGACCCGAGATCCGGGCGATCTCGGCCTTGCCCTTCGGGCTCCGCGCCTCGAACAACTCGATGACTCGCGGCAGTCCCTGCGTGATGTCGTCGGCCTGGGCCACACCACCGGTGTGGAAGGTGCGCATCGTCAACTGGGTCCCGGGCTCACCGATGGACTGAGCGGCGATGATGCCGACAGCCTCGCCGTTGTCGACCATCTCGCCGGTCGCGAGCATCTGGCCGTAACAGGCGATGCAGATCCCGACCTCGGTGTCACAGGTCAGGACGCTGCGCACGGTGATCGAGCGGTCCTCCTCGGTCGGGGGGGTGTCGAAGGCCTCGCCCGTGGTCGGGTCGACGCCGCGCACCAGCGCCTTGCGGAGGTCACGGATCTGCTGGTCGGACACGTGCGTGCCCGCGGGCATCAGCACCTCGTCGCGACCCGGCATCGGGACGTCCTTGGCGAGCACCCGGCCGTACAGCGCGGCCGAGTCGCGCTCACCGACTTCCACGCCGATGCCGCGGGTCGAGCCGCAGTCCTGCTCACGGATGATCAGCCCCTGCGACACGTCCACCAGGCGACGGGTGAGGTACCCCGAGTCGGCGGTGCGCAGCGCGGTGTCGGCCAACCCCTTGCGGGCGCCGTGGGTCGAGATGAAGTACTCGGCCACCGACAGGCCCTCGCGGAAGTTGGACTTGATCGGGCGCGGGATGATCTCCCCGCGCGGGTTGGCGACCAGGCCACGCATGGCGGCGATCTGGCGCAACTGGGTCATGTTCCCCCGGGCGCCGGAGTTCGCCATCACGAAGAACGGGTTCGTGACCGTGAAGTTGGCCTCCATGTCGGTCGCGACCAGGGTGGTGGCATCGTTCCAGACGTCGATCAGTTCCTGGCGACGCTCGGAGTCGGTGATGACCCCGCGCGCGAACTGCTTCTCGATCGACTGGGCCTTGCCGTTGGCGTCGTCGAGGATCGCGGCCTTGGTGTCCGGCGTCTCGACGTCGGCGATCGCCACCGTCACCCCGGCCCGGCTGGCGAACTTGAAGCCGAGGTCCTTGAGGGCATCGAGGATCTCCACGACCTGCCAGCGCTTGAACTGGTCGGTCGTGCGGTTGACGACGTCGCCGATCCCCTTCTTGGTCAGGGTGTAGTTCATGTACGGGAACTCGGGCGGCAGGATCTCGTTGATGATCGTTCGGCCGGCGGTGGTCAGCACGCGCATCGGCGCACCCTCGGCCAGGCCCTCGGCGTAGGCCGCCTCGTCGGTGAAGTCGCCCTGGCGCATCTCGGGGTCGATCTCCTTGCCACGCACCCGCAGCCACAGCCAGTCCTGGATGCCCAGGGTGCGGCGATCGATCGCCATCTCGATCTCGCCGACCGAGGTGTAGATCGGAAGCTCGCCGGTCTCGACGTCGGCGGGCGGGAACACGGCATCGCCGGCCTCGCCCGGTTCACCCGCGGCGTAGGTCAGCGAGTAGATGCCCAGCACCATGTCCTGGGTCGGCGTCGCGATCGGACGACCGGTCGCCGGCGACAGGATGTTGTTGGACGACAGCATCAGCACGCGTGCCTCGGCCTGGGCCTCGGCACTGAGCGGCAGGTGGACCGCCATCTGGTCACCGTCGAAGTCGGCGTTGAAGGCGGTGCACACCAGCGGGTGGAGCTGGATGGCCTTGCCCTCGACCAGGGTCGGCATGAACGCCTGGATGCCCAGGCGGTGCAGGGTCGGGGCGCGGTTGAGCAGCACCGGGTGGTCCTCGATGACCTGCTCGAGGACGTCCCACACCTGCGGGCGCTGGCGCTCGACCATGCGCTTGGCCGACTTGATGTTCTGGGCGTAGTTCTGCTCGACCAGCTTCTTCATCACGAACGGCTTGAACAGCTCCAGCGCCATCTGCTTGGGCAGGCCGCACTGGTGCAGCCGCAACTGCGGGCCGACCACGATCACGGAACGACCGGAGTAGTCCACGCGCTTGCCCAGCAGGTTCTGGCGGAAGCGCCCCTGCTTGCCCTTGAGCTGGTCCGACAGCGACTTCAACGGACGGTTGCCCGGCCCGGTGACCGGACGTCCGCGGCGACCGTTGTCGAACAGCGCGTCGACGGCCTCCTGCAGCATCCGCTTCTCGTTGTTGACGATGATCTCGGGCGCGCCGAGGTCCAACAGCCGCTTAAGGCGGTTGTTGCGGTTGATGACGCGGCGGTACAGGTCGTTCAAGTCGGAGGTCGCGAAGCGGCCACCGTCGAGCTGCACCATCGGGCGCAGGTCCGGCGGGATGACCGGGATCGCCTCGAGCACCATCGACGCCGGGTTGTTGTCGGTGGTGCGGAAGGCCTCGGTGACCTTCAGGCGTTTGGTGGCGCGCTGCTTCTTCTGGCCCTTGGACTCCTTGATGACCTCGCGCAGGTGCAGGCTCTCGGCGGTCATGTCCATGCGCTCGAGCAGGTCACGCACGCCCTCGGCGCCCATGCCACCCGTGAAGTAGTCGGCGTACCGGTCCCGCATGTCGCGGTAGACCAACTCCTCGTTGATCAGCATCTTGGGCTTGATCTTCTTGAAGGTGTCGAAGACCTTGTCGAGGTGCTCCTGCTCGGCCCCAGCCCGCAGCGACAGCTGCTTGAGCCGCTTCTCGATCTCGCGACGCTCCTTCTTGACCACGTCGGGCTTGGCACCCTCGGCCTCGAGGTCGCTCAGCGTGGCCTCGAGCTCTTCGAGCAGGTCGGCGCGGTCCAGTTCGAACAGCCGCTCGATCTCGGACTTCTCGTCGGCGATCTCGGCCTTGATGTCCGCCAGCGCCTCGTGGCGCGCGTCGGTGTCGACCGACGTGATCACGTAGGACGCGAAGTAGATGATCTTCTCGAGGTCCTTGGGCGACATGTCCAGCAGGTAGCCCAGGCGGCTCGGAACGCCCTTCAGGTACCAGATGTGGGTGACCGGGGCGGCCAGCTCGATGTGGCCCATGCGCTCGCGACGGACCTTGGAGCGGGTGACCTCGACGCCACAGCGCTCGCAGATGATGCCCTTGAAGCGGACCCGCTTGTACTTTCCGCAGGCGCACTCCCAGTCCTTCTGGGGACCGAAGATCTTCTCGCAGAACAGGCCGTCCTTCTCGGGCTTGAGCGTGCGGTAGTTGATGGTCTCGGGCTTCTTGACCTCACCGTTGGACCACATGCGGACCTGGTGGGCCTCCGCGAGCGAGATGCGGAGTGCAGCGAAGTGGTTGACGTCAAGCACGACGTTCTCCAAACCTGGTGCGACCCGGGGGTCGCGGATTGATGGTGCAAAACTCGATGTCTCGGGCTGTCGCCCTCGGGGTGGTGCTGACCAGCGGCCGCCGTCGTCACGGGCGACGGCCGCAGGGTCGTGTCGATCACGCGTCGGCGGTGGGACGCTCGGGCCTCGACAAGTCGATGCCCAGAGAGTTGGCGGCACCGAACTGGTCCTCGTCGCTGTCGCGCAACTCGATCTCGGACCCGTCGTCGGCCAACACCTCGACCGACAACGCCAGTGCCTGCATCTCCTTGACCAACACCTTGAAGGACTCGGGGATGCCGGCCTCCGGGATGTTGTCGCCCTTGACGATCGCCTCGTAGACCTTCACACGACCGATCGTGTCGTCGGACTTGATGGTCAGCATCTCCTGCAGGGCGTAGGCGGCCCCGTACGCCTTGAGCGCCCAGACCTCCATCTCGCCGAAGCGCTGGCCACCGAACTGCGCCTTGCCGCCCAGCGGCTGCTGGGTGATCATCGAGTACGGACCGGTCGAACGGGCGTGGATCTTGTCGTCGACCAGGTGGTGCAGCTTGAGCATGTAGATGTAGCCCACGGTGATGCGGGCATCCACGGGCTCACCCGTGCGGCCGTCGAACAACTGGGCCTTGCCGTCGGGGTCGACCAGCTGCATGCCCTCGTCGGTCCGGCGGGTGTTCACCAGCAGGTCCTGCATGGCGGACTCGTCGGCACCGTCGAACACCGGGGTGGCCAGTCGGACCGGCCCCTCGACGTCGGTGAGCTCGTCGGCCCAGCCAGCCGCGGCGAACCAGTCCGGCACGCCGTCGAACTTCCAGCCGTTGGCGGCGGCCCACCCGAGGTGGGTCTCCAGCACCTGGCCAACGTTCATGCGTGACGGCACGCCCAGCGGGTTCAGGACGATGTCGACCGGGGTCCCGTCGGCGAGGAATGGCATGTCCTCCTCCGGCAGCACCTTGGAGATGACGCCCTTGTTGCCGTGGCGCCCGGCGAGCTTGTCACCCTGGGTGATCTTGCGCTTGGTGGCGACGTAGACCCGCACGAGGTCGTTGACACCGGGCTGGAGGTCGTCGCCCTCGATGCGCGAGAACTTCTGCACGCCGATGACGATGCCGCGGTCACCGTGGGGCACCTTCAGGGAGGTGTCCCGGACCTCACGGGCCTTCTCACCGAAGATCGCGCGCAGCAGGCGCTCCTCCGGGGTCAGCTCGGTCTCACCCTTCGGCGTGACCTTGCCCACCAGGATGTCGCCCGGCACCACCTCGGCGCCGATGCGGATGATGCCCTCCTCGTCGAGGTTGGCCAGCATCTCCTCGGACACGTTGGGGATGTCCCGGGTGATCTCCTCCGGGCCCAACTTGGTCTCGCGCGCGTCCACCTCCAACTGCTCGATGTGGACCGACGTCAGCGAGTCCTCGCGGACCAGCCGCTCGGACAGGATGATCGCGTCCTCGTAGTTGAAGCCCTCCCACGACATGAACGCCACCAGCAGGTTGCGTCCCAGGGCGAGTTCGCCCTGGTCGGTGGACGGTCCGTCGGCCAGCGGGGTGCCGGCCTCGACGTGCTGGCCCTCGACCACGATCGGCCGGTGATTGAGGCAGGTGCCCTGGTTGGAACGCTGGAACTTGGTGAGGTAGTAGCGGTCGATGTCGTCGTCATCGGTCTTGACCACGATGTGGTCGGCGGCGACCTCCACCACGACCCCGGCGTTGCGCGCCATGACGACGTCACCGGCGTCCCTGGCGGCCTTGTCCTCGATGCCGGTGCCGATCAGCGGCGCGTCGGCCCGCAGCAACGGGACCGCCTGGCGCTGCATGTTGGCACCCATCAGGGCACGGTTGGCGTCGTCGTGTTCGAGGAACGGGATCAGCGCGGCCGAGATCGACACGATCTGGCGCGGCGAGACGTCCATGTAGTCGACCTGGTTCGGCGCGATCTCGCGGACCTCGCCGCCCTTGGAGCGGACCAGCACCAGGTCGGCGGAGAAGGTGCCGTCGTCGTCCAGCGGCGCGTTGGCCTGCGCGATGACGTAGCGGTCCTCCTCGTCGGCGGTCAGGTACTCGAACTCGTCGGTGACCTGGCCGTCGATTGCCTTGCGGTACGGGGTCTCGATGAAGCCGTAGCGGTTGATGCGGGCGTAGGTCGCCAGCGACCCGATCAGGCCGATGTTCGGGCCTTCCGGGGTCTCGATCGGGCACATGCGGCCGTAGTGGGACGGGTGCACGTCGCGGACCTCGAAGCCGGCGCGCTCACGCGACAGCCCGCCCGGGCCCAGCGCCGACAGGCGGCGCTTGTGGGTCAGGCTGGTCAGCGGGTTGGTCTGGTCGAGGAACTGCGACAGCTGCGAGGTCCCGAAGAACTCGCGGATGGCGGAGACCACCGGGCGGATGTTGATCAGGGTCTGGGGCGTGATCGCCTCCATGTCCTGGGTCGTCATGCGCTCGCGGACCACACGCTCCATGCGCGACAGGCCGATCCGGAACTGGTTCTGGATCAGCTCGCCGACGCTGCGGAGGCGACGGTTGCCGAAGTGGTCGATGTCGTCGGTGTCGTAGCTCGGCTCACCGGCGTGCAACTTCACGAGGTAGGACATGGTGGCCAGCACGTCCTCACGCGTGAGCGTGTGGCCTTCCTGGCGCTCGAAGCCCAGCCGCTCGTACTCGTCGGTCAGCTTGCCGTGCTTGACGTGGCCGGACCCGTCGTCGGTCAGGCCCAGGATCTTGTAGCGCCCGACCTTCTGGAGGTCGTACTTCTTGGACTGGAAGTACATGCCCAGCAGCAGCTGGCCGGCCTGGTCGGCCGACGGCGGCTCGCCCGGGCGCAGCTTGCGGTAGATCTCCTCCAACGCGTTGGCCGGGGTGCGGCCGGTGTTGTCCTTCTCGAGGGTCAGCGCGACCGACTCGGCCCCGTTGAAGAAGTCGAGGATCTCCTCGTCCGGGATCGGCGTGGTCAGGCGTTCGGGGTCGGCGAGTTCGTACTGGCCGGTCTCCTCGGAGTACTCGAAGGCCTGCAGGGCGCGGTACATCACCGACACGGGCTGCTTGCGCTTGCGGTCGACGCGCACGGCCACGAGGTCGCGCTTGTCGACCTCGAACTCCAGCCAGGCACCGCGACCGGGGATCACCTTGCACCCGTAGACGTCACGACCGGTGGTCTTGTCGACGGAGGTGTCGAAGTACACGCCCGGCGAGCGGACGAGCTGGGACACCACGACGCGCTCGGTGCCGTTGACGATGAACGTTCCCTGGCCGGTCATGACCGGGAAGTCACCCATGAACACCGTCTGGGACTTGATGGTCCCGTCTTCCTTGTTCAGGAACTCGGCGGTCACGAACAGCGGCTTGGCGAACGTGTAGTCCTTCTCCTTGCACTCCTCCTCGGAGTACTTGGGCTCCTCGAAGCGGTGGTTCATGAAGGACAGGGACATCTTGCCCTGGCTGTCCTCGATGGGGGACAGCTCGTCGAAGATCTCCTGGAGGCCTTCTTCCAACAGCCAGGCGAACGAGTCGCGCTGGATGGCGACCAGGTCGAGCTGTTCAATGGGAAGGGCCTCGCGGATCTTGGCAAAGCTGAGACGATCGGTGACGGTGGCCAACTTCGGACCTCCTGGAGGTCAAGCCAAATCGAGCGGCAATGGTGGGCGGGCACCCGTGCAGCAGACGTCACGATCCGGGCGTGGATCCATGGGTGCGCAGAGCGCACGCACAAGGGCGCGGCACGGGGTTGTACGTGGAGATCAGCCGGTCGAAACCTGCTTCAACGACAACACGCTCCCGCGCAGGCATGGCTGCGGGAGCGGAAAACCGCGGAACGGGAACGATTGCGTGTCAGATCACCACGATTGCGACGACGGGGCAACGGCGGATTGGACAGCATACCCCGCAGGCCCATGTCTCGCCAAGTCCTCCTTGACACCACGGGAGATCTGCGCTATCCGCCAGCGCCGCGGTCAGGTCGAACGGTCGCGGGGGCGGACGACCTCACGGCCGCCCGCCCCGGACGTCAGGTCACACGGTGGCTTCAGTTGATCAAAATCACGATGATGATGACCAGGATGATGGCCACGAGGATGCCGATGAGGCTGCGGGGCATGGGGATGTTCCTTGGTGTCGGGGTTGTTTGCTAGGCAACCCTAGCCGTGTTGTCCACGGCGCATCGGCTGATCGGACAGGGCTGCGACGCGGGACGGACGGATGAGTCGCAGATGTTCCCACGGCCTGCCGTCGTCCCGGACAGGCGTCGGGCGGCACCTTGGATCGGTGCCGCCCTACTGCGTGGTGGTGGTCAGCTCACGTGAGCTCGACGGACCCACCGGCAGCCTCGAGCTTGTCCTTGGCCTCCTCGGCGGCGTCCTTGGCAACGCCCTCCAGGACGGCCTTCGGCGCGGCCTCGACCAGCTCCTTGGCTTCCTTCAGGCCCAGCGAGGTCAGCGAACGGACCTCCTTGATGACCTGGATCTTCTTGTCGCCGGCCGCGGTCAGGACGACGTCGAACTCGTCCTTCTCCTCCTCGGCCTCGGCGGCAGCGGCACCGCCGCCGGCAGCGACGGCCACGGGTGCGGCCGCGGAGACCTCGAAGGTCTCCTCGAACTTCTTGACGAGCTCGGACAGCTCCATGAGCGTGAGCTCCTTGAAGGCGTCGATCAATTCGTCGGTGGTCAGCTTCGCCATGATGGCGTCCCTTCTCGCGGGGTTCCCGCGGTCGTGCAGTCGTGTGTGGATCGGGTGGGGTCGTGTCGTCGTGCAGTCGTCAGGCGTCGTCGTCCGTGCCGTCGTCCTCCGCGGAGGCCTCGGCGTCGGCGCTGGCTTCGGGCTCGGCGTCCGCCTGGGCCTCGGGGGACTGGGCGTCGTTGGCGTCGCCCGCGGGCTCGGCGTCCGTGTCCGCATCGGGTTCGTCAGCAGCCTCGGGCTCGGGCTCGGCGTACGTGTCCTCATCGGGCTCGTCAGCAGCCTCGGGCTCGGGCTCGGCGTCAGCCACAGCGTCGGCGGCAGCTTCGGGCTCGGGCTGGCTGTCGGCACCGGCATCGTCGGCAGCGTTCTCCGTCGACGCGGCCTCGTCGCCGTTGGCCGCGTCGGCCTCGGCAGTACCGGCGGCACCACCGGCCTCGATGAGGGCCTGGATGAGCTGCGCCTGCTTCTGGGGCAGGGCGGCAAGCAACTGGGCGGTGTTGGCGAGGGCACCGTGCATGAGTCCGGCAAGCCGGGCCAGCAGGTCCTCGCGCGACTCGAGATCGGCCAGTCGAAGCGCGGACCCGGCGTCGAGCACGTCCCCGTCCAGCAGGCCACCCTTGAACTCGAGGTCCGGGTGGTCCTTCAGGAACGCCTTGAGCGCCTTGGCCGGTCCGACCGGGTCGTCGGCGCAGAACACCAGCGCGGTGGGACCGACGAGCATGTCGTCGAGGCCCTCCACGCCCGCATCATGCATCGCACGACGGATCAGCGTGTTCTTGCTGACGCGGTAGGTCGCGTTGGCCTTGCGCAGTTCGGCCCGCAACTCGGCGAGCTCCCCCACGGTCAGGCCACGGTAGTTGGTCAGCAGCAGCGCCGCGGAGGACTCGAAACGGTCCTTGACGTCGGCGACGGCAGCAACCTTGTCAGGTCGTGCCACATCGTCTCCGTTCGGTTGGCGACCGCCGGACGACTCGGAAACGACAAAACCCCTGCGGGCTGCGCAGGGGTGGGACGGCAACTCCACCCGGCAGGACCGTGAGGGGAGGCGTCTGGGCACCTGCGCGGGTCGTCGACTGCTCCGTCCCCTCGCGGGGGTGGAGCCCGAACCTTCGGCCTGCCGGATGGCAGGCGACCAACGGTCTTCGGTTTGATCGTCCACGAGCGTACCGGCCCGTCATCCGGGCTCGCGACACGGTCGCCGTTCCCGCGGTACGGAACATGGACGCCGGGGTCCCGTACGGCGACGCCCGTCGGACGGTGCGGGCCGGCCGGACGGGGCGGGGGGCGGCCCCGGTGTCCCGTAGGATCGCCCACGAAGTCCGCGAGCTCGCCCGGGCCTGGTGCCGAGCCTCGCCGGGATCCCCCTGCCCGTCCAGGAGCGCCGTGACCACCTTCTCCGCCAACAACACGTCATCGGCCGTCGTGCGTGCCCCCCGGGACCGGATCTGGGCGATCCTCACCGATCCCGACCTGCTCGCGGACCTGACCCCGCTGGCGCGCACCATCGTCGCGGACGGCGACACGTGGGTGTGGTCGCTGGCAGGCATCAAGGGATTGGGCATGGAGGTCGCCCCCTCCTTCACCGAACAGATGACGTTCACGCCGGAGGAGCGCATCGCCTACGCGCACACGCCGCCGCCGGGGTCGAAGGAGTGGGCCGGCGCCGACGGGTGGTACCAGTTGGAGGACCATCCCACCGGGACGACGGTCTCGATCTCGATCACCCTGCACGTTGACCTGCCGCTCCCCCGCCTGTCCACCCGCGCGGTCGAGGGAGTCATGACCCAGGCGATGATCCGGACCGGCGACGCCTTCGCCCGCAACCTCGACCAGGAACTCGGCGTCCATCCGTAGCCAGCGCCACTCCTCGGCGACGGCATTCGTCGGATGCATCGGAGTTGTTCGCTGCGCTCACAACGTCCAGTGGTGCACCCGTAGGACACTCCCCCCTTCGGCGGCGACGGCATCCAGGTGCATTGGAGTTGCTGCGCGTCCTCCGGACGCGTTGGAGTTCCTCGCTGCGCTCGGAACATCCACGCCTGCTTGGACGGCTGAATCCTTGAGGGCGAGGTGGTCCAAGGCCCAGCGGAACCCGGTGGCCCAGATGCGGGCCACGACCTCGCGGCCGTACTCGCGTGTGAAGTCCGCATGCCGCCAACTCGGCGGCCGGCGTGTCACCCACCGCGTGGTCGCGCCGGCGTCGGCAAGTTCGCCCAGGTGGCCGACCGCGGAGATCCCACCCCCGACGACGACCCCGCGTGCCAGCCGAGGTGCATGCCCCTCCGTCGCATTCGGCGATCCGGGGACGTGGGACTTCTTCGCTGCGCTCGGAACGTCCAGTCGGCCGCGTCGGCGGAGGCGGTGGGCGTCGGCGAAGGCGGCGCCGCGATCGACGTGACACGGAGCGGTCGGCGTGGCACACTGCGGCCACCAGAGAGAGGAGGTGGTCCGTTTGGAAAGCAGTGATTGTTACGGGACCCTGGAGGTGGCCGGGCGCTAGCGGCGCTTTGCCAACCCGCCGCTCCCCGCAATCGGGGCAGGTGGCGACTTCCACCCGGACCACCGGCCTGTGAGGTCTTCGGAACTGGTCCCACCGAGGCGCACTGACGCCCGATGAACTTCGGTGCCGTCGCCCGTCATCGCCTCGCAGGAACTGAACCACGTCGACCCCGGCACCCCTTGGTGCCGGGGTCGACGCATGTCCGGCACCTCTCCACCTCGTGTGCGTCCGTGGTTGCACCCGCGGAACGACGGACGCACACCCCGCACGAACGACGACCGGCCCCCACCGTGGTGGCGGGGGCCGGTCGCGGATCTGCTGGACCAGGCGGCAGAACGAGCAGGACCTTCGGAGTGAACGTCGGGCGATTACTCGTCGTCCTCGAGCAGTTCGCGCGATGCGCCGGGGTCCAGCGGGACCGACGGTGACGCCGAGGTCGAGATGGCCACGGTCCGCAGGTAGCGGCCCTTGGTGGAGGCCGGCCGCTGGCGCATCAGTTCGTCCAGAAGGGCGGTGTAGTTGTCGACCAGTTGGTCGACCGAGAACGACGCCTTGCCCAGGACGGTGTGGACGTTGCCCTGGCGATCGGTGCGGTACTCGACCCGACCGGACTTGATCTCGGTCACGGCCTTGGCCACGTCCATCGTGACGGTGCCGGACTTCGGGTTCGGCATCAGGCCACGCGGACCCAGCACCTTGCCCAGTCGGCCCAACTTGCCCATCTGGTCCGGCGTGGCGATGATCGCGTCAATCTCGTCGATCAGTTCGCCGGCCTGCAACTGCTCGACCAGTTCGTCGCTGCCGACGTGGTCGGCACCGGCGTCGCGGGCCTCGGTGGCCTTGGCGCCGGCGGCGACGACGGCGACCGTGACGGCCTTGCCGATGCCGTGGGGCAGGCCCACGGAACCACGGACCATCTGGTCGGCCTTGCGGGGGTCGACGCCCAACCGGAACGCGCACTCGACCGTGGGGTCGAAGGCGACCGTGTTGATCTCCTTGAGCAGCGTGAACGCCTTGCGGGGGCCGTAGAGGTGGCCGTCGGCGAGGCGTGCCTGAGCTGCGCGGTACTTCTTCCCATGCTTTGCCATGATCGTCTCCCTCAGCCCTTGACCGTGATGCCCATCGAGCGCGCGGTGCCCTCGATGATCTTCATGGCGCCGTCGATGTCGATGGCGTTGAGGTCGGGCATCTTCTTCTCGGCGATGTCGCGGACCTGATCGCGGGACACCGAGCCGACCTTGGTGATGTGGGGCTCACCGGAACCGGACTTCAGCCCGGCCGCCTTGAGCAGCAACTGAGCTGCCGGCGGGGTCTTGGTGATGAAGGTGAAGGAGCGGTCCTCGTAGACCGTGATCTCGACCGGGACGATGTCGCCGGCCTGTTGCTGCGTGCGTTCGTTGAACGTCTTGCAGAACTCCATGATGTTGACGCCGTGCTGGCCCAACGCCGGGCCCACGGGGGGCGCCGGGTTGGCCTGGCCGGCCGGGATCTGCAGCTTGATGAAGCCGCTGACTTTCTTGGACATGGTGCGATCGTCTCCTCGTGGTCCAGTCGGGGCCGCTGCTGGCGGCTCCCTCCCACGTCGGGGGTGGTTGTCGTGCCCGCGGCGGGTGCCGTGGACACGGTGTCGCGGGCGACCGGGTCGGCCAGTGCGCGACGGTGGTGCCTCAGGTGATCTTTGCCACCTGTTCGAACGGCATCTCCAGCGGGGTCTCGCGCCCGAAGACGCTGACCATGACGCGAAGCTTGGCCTGGTCGAGGTTGATCTCAGCGATGGTGCCGGTGAAGTCGGCGAAGGGACCGGTGGTGACTCGGACGGTCTCGCCCTCTTCCAGGTCGATCTCGCGGACCTGGGGCTTGGTCTCCTCGACCGGCTCCTGGCCCTCGACCGTCTCCTCGAGACGGTCGGGGATCTTGAGCGTCGCGGCGACCTCGCGCAGGGACAGGGGGACGGGCTTGGAGGCAGTGGCGCCGACGAACCCGGTCACGGCCGGGGTGTGGCGCACGATGTTCCAGGTCTCGTCGTCCAGTTCCATGCGGATCAGGACGTAGCCGGGCAGGAACTTCTTCTCCGAGACCTGCTTCTTGCCCTTCTTGAACTCGGTGACCTCCTCGGTGGGGATCACGAGTTCGAAGATGCGGTCCTCGGCGGCCAGCGCCTCGATGCGGTTGGTGAGGTTGTCCTTGACCCGCTGTTCGTAGCCGGAGTAGGTGTGCACGACGAACCAGTCGCCGGGCAGCCGGATCAGGTCCCGCCGGTCGCGGACGTCGTCCATCGACTCCGGGCGGCGACGTCGGGCCGGGGTCGCCTCGGCTTCGGTGGTGGCGTCGTCGGCGTCGTCGGTGACGGGGGTCTCCTCGGCGACGGCATCGTCGGTCGAGACGTCCTCGGCGCCCGCCAGCCCGAGCAGGTCGTCGAGGTCGTCGTCCTCCGTCGCGTCCTCGGCGGCATCGGGATCGTCCGTCGCGACGGGCTCGGTGGCGTCCGTGTCGGCAGCGTCGTACTCGGCCTCGTCGGCGTCAGGCTCGTCTGTGGCGTCCGTGTCGGCGGCCTCGGGCCCGGCCTCGTCGGCGTCGGGCTCGTCCTCGTCGGCGTCAGGCTCGTCCGTGTCGGCGGCCTCGGGCTCGGCTTCGGCGCCGTCGTCGGGCTCGGCCTCGGGCACCTCCACGTCCGCGGTGGCGTCGTCGGTCGTGACGGCGCCGTCGTCGACCGGGGCGCCGTCGGCGTCCTCGACGGGCGCAGCCGGGTCGACCACGTCGGTGGTCTCGTCGGTCACGTCGGATTCAGTCACGGGTGTCTCACTTCAGTCAGGGATCGCGGCCGGCATCAGGGGGTCCGTCGGCGCGGGCGGGGCAGGTGGCCGGGTCGGCTCAGAGGAACCGCAGGGCGCTTTCCCGCAGCACCCAGTCCATCCCCCACACGACCAGGGTCAGGAAGGCGGTGACGACCAGCACGGTGACCGTGTAGCTCACGACCTCCGGCCGGGACGGCCAGGCGACCTTGCGGAGTTCGCCCCGGACCTCGCGCAGGAACTGCGGCGGGCTCACGCGGGAACGCCGGGTGGAACCGACCGACGCGGCGACGGTGTCGGAGGTGTCGACCTGCTCGGCCTGGCGTTGTGCCTTGTTGGCAGCGCGCTCGTCCTCGCGGCTCATGTACGTCTCACTTCTGGGTCGAGGGGGGGTCGATGGGGGCGGTGGGCGACGTGACCTTGGCCGGCCTGCCCGGGTCCGCCGATGGCACGGGAGGAGGGACTTGAACCCCCAACCGCCGGTTTTGGAGACCGGTGCTCTGCCAAATTGAGCTACTCCCGTGGGTACCGGTCGAACGCCGGAGCACGTCCTGGAATGAAGGGACGGCGACCAACGCCCGACACGGCAACGCTGCCTCGTGAAAGGCAGCGTCAGTCGAGCGTACCGCCACCTCCCACGGGCGACAACCGACGCCCCCCGACGTCTTGGCGGTGACGACGCGGTCGTCGTCTCGCGATCGGGGCCGGCACCCGTCGTCCCCCGTCGAGCCGCCGCGCCACCGGACGGGGATCGACTGGTCCGCCGTCGTCAGCGCCGCCGGCGGCGAGAGTTGTGAGCGCCAGCGAACAACTTCAATGCGCTCGGGGATGCACACGTCCACGGAATGTGCCTACGTCGAGCGCACGACGACGCCGGTCGCCCGCAGCATGGCCTTGCCGTCGGCGTCCTTGCCCCACAGGCTGACCACCACCTCGGCGTCGGTGACCTCCTTGACCGTGCCGCCGAACGTCGCCTCCGTCCCGAGCGGCCATGGCCGGGTGAAGCGCACGTCCAGGGAGGCGACTCGGCCCGGGTCGCCGGCGAAGGCCGTCAACAGCCGCGACGCCAACCCCATCGAGTACATCCCGTGGGCGATGACGTCGCCGGTCGGACTGACGTCGGCGGCCACGGCGGGGTCGTAGTGGAGTGGATTGAGGTCGCCGGACGCCGCGGCGTAGGCCACGGCCGTGGCCAGTGTCGCGGTCTGGGCCAGGACGGGAAGTTCGTCGCCCGCGGCAGCGGTGCTCGCGTCGCTCATGACGGATCCTCGCCGATCATGTTCGTGCTGTTGGTGTGACGGGTAGGTGCGGAGCCCAGGAACACGATCATGCCGGTCGACCGGACCGCCTGCTCGTCGGTGTCGGTGAAACGGCAGTCGATCTCGACGGTGAGCATCTCGTTGGCCCCGCGGGTCCGGATGTCGGCGATCCGCGGGGTGCAGGTCAACCGGTCCCCCGGGCGCAGCAGCCGGGACCCCCAGTCGTAGCGCTGGCTGCCGTGGACCAGCTTCCAGTGCGCACCCAGGTCGGGGTCCGCCACCAGCGCCTCCGCCCCCTGGATGACGGTGAACGCGGCCGCGAAGGTGGGCGGTGCCACGCAGTCGTCGCCGTCGCCGTAGTAGCGCGGGTCGTCCTCGCCCAGCGCATCGGCGTACTCGTGGATCTTGACGCGGGAAACCTCGTAGGGGTACGACTGGTAGGTCGCCCCGATCCGATCGGTGTTCAACGCCACGCAGGTGCTCCCGGTGAGTGGTGGGACCAGCCTAGGTGTGCCCGGGACCGACGACGCCCGGTCGAGGCACCCGACCGGGCGCGACCGGGACACCGGGCCCCACCGACCACCGGACGAGGAGCGACCCATGACCACGATCGGCCTGCTGCACCCCGGCGCGATGGGTGCCGTGATCGGCGGCCTGCTGGTCGAGGCCGGCCACGAGGTGGTGTGGGCCGGTGCGGACCGGTCGGACGCGACCCGGCGTCGGGCCGGGGATGCGGGCCTGCGCGACCTGGCCTCGGTCCCGGCGCTGGTCGACGCCGCGGACGTCGTGGTGTCGCTGTGTCCACCCGGGGTCGCGCTGGAGGTGGCCCGTGCGGTCGCAGCGGCCGACTTCACGGGGTGCTACGTCGAGGCCAACGCGGTCCGTCCGGACACCACCCGCGCCGTCGGGGCGCTGTTCGCCGTCACGGTGGACGGATCGATCATCGGCGGCCCACCGGTCCACGGCGACGACCATCCCACCCGGCTGTACCTGTCCGGTCCGTCGGCGCCGACCGTGGCCGGACTGTTTCACGACGACGCGCTGGAGGTCGTGGTGCTGGACGGGCCGGTGGGGGCCGCGTCCGCGGTCAAGATGGCGTTTGCGGGCTGGACGAAGGCGACTGCGGCCCTGGCGGTCTCGCTGCGGCGATGGCCCGGGCGGAGGGCGTGGAGGACGCCGTGCTGGCCGAATGGGAACGCTCGTTGCCGGGACTGGCCGAGCGCAGCGGCCGGGCCGGCCCGTTGGCCGCGAAGGCCTGGCGCTTCGAGGGCGAACTGCGCGAGATCGCGGGCGCCATGGCGGCCGACGGCCAGCCGTCCGGCTTCCACGTCGCGGCGGCCGAGGTCTACAGCCACCTCGCGGAGCTGAGGCATGCCAGCGACCCGACCGTCGACGACCTGCTGTCCCGGCTCCTGTCGGACTCGTGAGCCACGGCCCCGGTCACGCCTCGCCGACGCCCTCGTCGGGCCCCGACGACAGGGTCGGGCCGGTCGTCGGGTAGATGCCGAGGGCGAAGCCGTACGACGTGTCGCCCGAGCGGGGCAGTGTCTCGAACGTACGCACCAGGTCGGCCATCTCCTCCCAGAACTCGCTGGCGACCTCCTCCGAGATCCGGGCGTGGCGGATGAACCCCCACAGCGTGCGGTCCCCGTAGGCCGCGGCCGACTCCCGGGCCGCGACCTCGAAGTCGTTGAAGTCCAGCGGCAGGTCGTCGGCGGCCTGCTCGCCCACCCCGACGTGGAACAGGCGCGCGGTCCGCCCGTAGAAGCGTTCCTCCACGGCCCGCACCCGGCGCGTCCGCACCACCCGCAGCAGCCCGGCGTCGGCCAGCAGGCGCACGTGGTAGGCAACGGTGCTGCGGGGACGATCGAGCGCCTCGGCCAACTCGGTCACGCTCGCGGCCCGTTCGTGCAGCAGGCCGAGGATCGTCGTGCGCAGTTCGTTGCCGATCGCCTTTACCTGGGCGGGCGTGGTGAGCACGAGTCGGTCGGCGAGTTCGTAGTCCGGCGTACTGGGGTTGCTCGACATGGTGGATGAGACTAACATCCCCGAACGTTCGAACTAATTGGATCGATGGAACGGAGTGCCATCATGGCCGAGATCATGCTCTACCACCATGTCCAGGGCCGGACCGAGGGGATCGAGGCCGTCGCCCGGCAGTGGCAGGACGCGGGTCACACCGTGCACACGCCCGACCTGTTCGACGGCGAGACGTTCGCCACCCTGGACGACGGGATGGCCCACGCCCGCGAGGTCGGGTTCGCCACCTTGCTCGACCAGGGCCTGGCAGCCGCCGCCGACCTGGGACCCGGCCTTGTCTGGGCCGGGTTCTCGCTGGGGGTCATGCCGGCCCAGAACCTGGCCCAGAACCGGGCCGGTACCCGCGGCGCGATCCTCGTGGACGCGTGCCTGCCGGTCGAGGAGTTCGGAGACGGCTGGCCCGAGGACGTGCCCGTCCAGGTGCACGGCATGGACGCCGACCCCAACTTCGTCGACGGTGGCAACCTCGACGCCGCCCGGGACCTGGTGGCGTCCACCGACCGGGCCGAACTGTTCCTCTACCCCGGAGCGGACCACCTCTTCGCCGACGCGTCGTTGCCGTCCCACGACCCGGACGCAACCGCCCTGTTCCTGCAACGCACCCTGGCCTTCCTCGACGGCCTCGACTGATCGGCAGGAGACAGGGAACGACCCCCGGACGGCGGGATCCGGGGGCCGTTGTGTGCAGCACGCATGTCGACCGAAGTCGACGGGCTGCGGAGGTGGTGTGACGTGGTCAGGACCGGACGCCGGAAGGCGGGCGGCGACGACCACGGACCGCTTGGGTCAGCGGGTTTCCTTGTGCAGGGTGTGCTCGCGGCACCGCGGGCAGTACTTCTTGAACTCGATGCGCTCGCGCTGCGTGACCCGGTGCTTGGTGGTGATGTAGTTGCGCTCCTTGCACTCCGGGCAGGCAAGGGTCACCTTCGGCCGATTGCCGCTCTTGGCCATGGCTCGTCTCCTCGAGGCCCGTACGGGGCCATGTCGATGTCGTGGGACTTGACGGGTGGGGCAGACCGGTCGGACCGCCAGGTCGAACGGGGGCGATGGGGCGACGGGCCGGTGGGAGTAGTGCATGGCCCGGGACGCGAACGCCCACGATACCCCAGCGCGGACCGGTCGCGGACAACCGGTCGGGCCCGCTCGCGGCGAACGGGACCCGACCGGCGACGTCCGGTTTCGGGTGGTCCCGGGGCTCTGGACGTTGCGAGCTTGCGAGCAACTCCAACGCGCCCGAGCGCAGCGAGGGCGCGCGTCACGCGAGGACGGTGGTGACCCGGCCCGCACCCACGGTCCGGCCACCCTCACGAATCGCAAACCGCAACCCCTCGTCCATCGCAATCGGTGCAATCAACTCCACCGTCATCTCGGTGT
>JBBSMS010000044.1:0-23376 GCA_038233055.1 Nitriliruptorales bacterium | reverse complement strand
ATCTTGCGCAGTTGCACGCGCTCGACGCCGTGCTCGGGGCCCTTGGTGAGGATGACGTCGGCGCGGCTGCGGGTCGGGGCGATGTTGAGCTGCAGGTTGGGCCCGTTGATGCGGTCCCAGATGTCGTCGGCCACGACTCGGGCCTCGTCGACGGCGAGGTCGGCGTACTTGCGGAAGAACGACCGGGGGTCCGCGAACGCGGTCTCCCGCAGGGTCAGGAAGCGGTCGCGGTACCACCGCCGGATGTCGTCGGGGTCGGCGTCGACGTAGATCGAGATGTCGAAGAAGTCGGACACGAACGCGCGCGACGACCCCATCCCGGTCTGCAGGACGTTCAGGCCCTCGACGATCAGCACGTCGGGCCGCGTGACGGTGGACTGCACGTCGGCGCGCACGTCGTAGGTGAGGTGGCTGTAGGTGGGAACCTCGACGTCGTCCTCGCCGGACTTGACCCGGGCGACGAAGTCGACCAGCGCACGCTGGTCGTAGGACTCGGGGAAGCCCTTGCGCTCCATCAGGCCCTCGGCCTCCAACTGGGAGTTGGGCTTGAGGAAGCCGTCGGTGGTCACCAGTTCGACGTGGGGGTGGTCCGGCCAGCGGCTGAGCAGGGCCTGCATCACGCGGGCGGTGGTGGACTTGCCGACGGCGACGGAGCCGGCGATCCCGATCACGAAGGGGACCTTGTCGGCTGGTCCGCCCAGGAACACGTCGGTGACGCGGTGGAGGTTCTGGGTCGCCGCGACGTAGAGGTTGAGGAGGCGGCTGAGCGGCAGGTAGACGTCGGCGACCTCGTGCAGGTCCAGGGCGGTGTTGAGGCCCCGCAGTTCGTCCAGGTCGGAGTCACGCAGCGTCAGGGGGGTGGCGGCCCGCAGGCGCGCCCACTCGGCCCGTTCGAACTCGACCCAGACGCCCGGTCGCACCGGGGCAGGACGCGCCGGGAGGGGCTCGGGCGGTGGTTCGGGTGCGACCGGCGAGGGGTCGGTCGTGGGGGGTGGCGCGACGTCCACGCGTCCGGCGCCGGGGGTGGATTGCACGTGTGGCACCCTCCGCAGTGGTCGCCTCGCCCACGTCCACGGCATCGCCGACGTGGTGCGCCGGGTTTCGCCGTCCCGGCCCGGCGAGCGTACTCGGCGTGCCCTGGGGTCCTGCCGGCCCTGCCTGCGCAGTACCCGACCCTGACCTACGATGATCGTTCTTGACGCAGCGCGGCTCCCGCTGGGAACCCGCCTCCCCGAGCACGAGGCATCGTCGTGGGCAACGTCGTGTCCGAGTCGTCGGACGCCGGGAAACCCTCCCGCCTCCCCTCTTCGCCATGGCTGTACCGCGCCATCGCGGTCGTGGTCCTGTTGGTCGTGGTCCCGGCGCTGATGACGGTCGGGGCCCTCGGCGACGCCGTCACGGCCACGGTGGGTCAGGACGCGTCTCGAACGATCGTCGCCGACGAGCGCCTCACGGTGCAGGATCCCGTCGCCACCGACGTTGCGCGCGAGCGGGCGGCCGCAGCGGTGGCGGCGAGTGTCACCGCGATCGAGGGCGAACGTGAGGCGATCGTGGAGAACGTCAGAGGGGTGTTCTCGCTGGTCGGCGAGGTGCGCCAACCGGGCAGCAGTGAGCCCGAGGCGTCGACCGAGGGCGCCGAACCCACCGCCGCCCCCGCGCCGTCTCGGAGCGAACAGATCGCGGTCCTCGAGCAGAACTACCCCGACCTGCCGATGTCGACGGTCGGTGGACTGGTCGACCTCGATGACGGCGAACTGGCCGTGGTGCGCAGCGAGACGATCGAACTCGCCCAGTTCTACACGCGCCAGTCGGTCCTGGACGGCGAGGTCGAGTCCGCCCTGGACTCGCTGCTGGCGCTGGAGTTCACGGTGCGTGACCTGCCGGACGGCACCGGCGAGGGCATCGTCCGGCCGGTCCTGGAACTGTTCGTCCGCCCGACCATGCAGGTGGACCCGGACGCCACGCAGGTGGCCGAGCAGGAGGCGCGCGATGCCGTGGACCCGGTCAGCCAGACCTGGGAGGCGGGCGAGGCGATCGTCACGGAGGGCCAGGAGGTCACCCAACTGGCGGCCCTGGCCCTGCAGGAGGTCGGTTTGGAGGGGTCGTCGGCATGGGTTCGGTTCCTGCGGTCGTTCGGCGCCATGGCGCTGGTCCTGGCCATCACGGGTGTCTACCTGTGGCGGATGCAGCCGCGAGTGTGGGCGTCGTCGCGCAAGATCGTCCTGCTGTCGCTGATCATCGCCGGGCATGCCGCCCTGGTCACCGGAGTGAGCCTGTTCACCGAGCCGGGCCAGGTCGCGTGGTGGTACCTGGTGCCGGTCGGGGCGCTGGCGATGCTGGTGTCGTTGTTGATCCATCCGGTCGTCGCGATCGCCTCGATGCTGCCGGCCGTGGCGCTGGTGACGCTGTCAGCCCCGTTGTCGAACGGGGTGGCGGTCTTCACCGCTGGCGCGGTGCTGTTGTCCGTGCCGTTGTCAATGGACCTGCAGTCGCGTGCCGACCTGCGGTCGGCAACCTTCCGAGCGGGCCTGGGCATGCCGGTGATCGCAGCCCTGTCCGTCGCGGTGTTCGGGCCCCGGGCGGAGTTGTGGGAGGCGATCGGTGCCGCAGCCCTGAACGGCCTGCTGCTGGCGCTGCTGGTCCTCGGGTTGCTGCCGTTCCTGGAGAACCTGTTCCGGTTGCCCACCGTCACGGCCCTGCTCGACCTGGCCGACCGCAACCACCCGCTGATGCGCGAACTGGAGACCAAGGCGATCGGGTCCTACAACCACTCGGTCATGGTGGCCAACCTGACCGAGCGGGCCTGCCGCGAGATCGGTGCCGACCCCCTGATGGGGTCGGTCGCCGCGCTCTACCACGACATCGGCAAGGTCCGCCGCCCGCACTTCTTCATCGAGAACCAGTACGGGATCCCCAACCCCCACGACGACCTCGAACCGCAGGTGTCGGCGGTCATCATCATGGACCACGTGATCGACGGCGTCCGCATGGCCACCGAGTACCGGTTGCCCCCGGAGGTCGTGGCGGCGATCGGGTCGCACCACGGAACGATGGTCGTGAGCTATTTCTACAACAAGGCGGTCGAGCAGGCCGGGCACGCGGACCACGTGGACGAGGACGCGTTCCGGTACCGGGGGTCCAAGCCGAAGTCGCGGGAAGCTGCCGTGCTGCTGATCGCGGACTGCAGCGAGGCCGCGACGCGGTCGATGGCGATGAACGAGGGGACGCTGTCGCGCGAGGCGATCGAATCCACCGTGGATGCCCTGGTGGAGGCACGGGTCGACGACGGCCAGTTCGACGAGTCCGACCTCAGTTTCGACGAACTCCGGCGCGTGCGAAACTCGGTCGTGCAGGCGCTGGAGGGGATCTACCACCCCCGGATCGCCTACCCCGGCGGCAGTCGTGGCGACAAGCCGTCCGCAGGATCGCGGTCCGGCACCCGCGCGGAGGCTGCCGAGCCGGTGCCAGGGGCCGTGACGACCAGCGGCTGAGTGGCCCGCCCCTCTTCGGCGTCGTAACGTGACCGGTCCGACCGATCGAGAGGAACCGGCGTGGACGTGGCCGAAGGGATCGACACCGCCGGCTCTGCCGTCGTGCCCGCCGCGGGTGCGATCCACCACCTCGAGGTCTACGTGTCCGACCTGGCCGCGTCGGCCCGCTTCTGGGGCTGGCTGCTGGCCAGGTTCGGGTACGAGCCCTTCCAGGAATGGGACGACGGCATCTCGTTCCGGACTGCCTCGACCTACCTCGCCTTCGTGCTCGCGCCCGACGCCAGCCGTGACCTCGACCGGCGCCAGGCCGGCCTGAACCACATCGCCTTCGCGCTGCCCGACCCGGTGGCGGTGGACGACCTCCATCGGGACCTGGCGGCACGGGGCGAGCGCCTCCTGTACGACGACCGGTACCCCCACGCCGGCGGTTCGGACCACTACGCGGTCTTCTTCGAGGATCCGGACGGGATCAAGGTCGAGGTGGTGGCCACGGCCGTTGCCGGGGCCTGACTGCCGCCCGCCCGTTCGACCGGACCCGTGGAACACCGCGGTGGTGTGGCGCGTTACCCTGCATGTCTCCGGGGTGGCTGTGCGCACACCGGCCCCGGCGTTTTGCCGCGGTCGCCGGATGTGCAATCATTCGAGCACCCGTCCGTCATCCGCGGGCTCGTCGTCGGCGCTGGCGACCTGACCATCACCCCCGGAGCCGGCACCCACCTGACGACGGGTGTGCCCGGATCCGAGCCCCCGAACCCAGGGTCCCGACGGACCACTGGCCTGCCCCAGGCCAGCAGAAAAACAAAGATGACGGCCAGCAGCCCGACCAAGGTGACGGCCAGCAGCCCGACCGAGATGACGGCCAGCAGCCCGATCGGGCCCGGCGGCCGCAGCCAACCCGCGGGGTCGAGAGGAGAACCACATGAGCAGTGTCGATCTGCCGATCGCCGAGGTCGCCGTCGAGGAACTCATCGAACGGTCCCAGGAGCGCGGTTTCGTGCTCCTGACCGAGATCAACGAGATCGAGCAACCCGACCCGGCCCTCCAGGACTTCATCGAGGACTCGCTCGCGCGGGTGCGCCAGGCTGGCCTCGAGGTGATCGACGACGTCGCTGACGATGCCCCCGAGGGCGTCGAGTACGACACGGGTCACCTCACCACCGACCTGGTCCGCCAGTACCTCAACGACGCCGGCAAGCACGCCCTGCTCACCAAGGAGGACGAGGCCGACCTCGCCAAGCGCTACCAGAGCCACCTCGCGGCCGAGGCCATGATGACCGCCGACGAGAAGATGCCGGCGGCCCGCAAGCGCCTCCTGCGCCGGATCTCGTCCGACGGACGCCGAGCCAAGGAGCGGATGGTCCAGGCCAACCTGCGACTGGTCGTGCCCCAGGCGCGCAAGTTCTCCGGCCGTGACCTCGATTTCATCGAGCTGATCCAGGAGGGCAACCTCGGACTCCTGCGTGCAGTCGAGAAGTTCGACCACACCAAGGGCTACAAGTTCTCGACCTACGCCGTGTGGTGGATCCGCCAGGCGCTGCAGCGCGGCGTGGCCTCCAAGGCGCGCACGATCCGCGTCCCGGCCCACGTGTGGGAGCTGTACGGGAAGCTGCGGTCGGCCGAGACCCGCATCCGCCAGCGCAAGGGCGCCGACCCGACCGACGAGGAGGTCGCCGACGAGGTCGGGCTGACCGCCGAGCGAGTCCGCGAGGTGCGCGACGCGATGCAGGACCTGGTGTCGCTGGACAAGCCGATCGGCGAGGACGGGGACGCCACGATGGGCGACCTGATCGCCGACGAGGGCGGGTCCGACCCCGCCGAGTCTGCCCAGAAGGAGGACGCGGTCGCCCAGATCGAGGCCGCCCTGGGTGAACTCGACGAGCGCGAGCGCATCATCCTGATCCTGCGCTTCGGCCTGGACGGCCAGGAGCCGCGCACGCTCGAGGAGGTCGGCCAGCACTTCGGACTGACCCGCGAGCGCATCCGCCAGATGCAGAACCGGGCCCTGTCCAAGTTGCGCCACCCGTCCCGTGCCCACCACTTGTCGGGGCTGCTGAGCGTGCTCGAGAAGGCTGTCGCGGCCTGACCTCGCGCCGAGGCGCTCGATCAGGCTTGAGTTGTTCGCCCAGGGGCTCACAACGTCGGCCTGTGTCAGTGCTCGGGTCGGGGGTGGTGTGTTCATGGGGGCTCGCGCTTGCGGGGCGGGCCAGTATCGTCGGGGTCTCCGAATGACACCCCTGCTGCCTGAACAGCCTTGCGGAGTGCCTGCATGCTCGTGATGCCCGCCCCCTCGTCCGTGCTCGCCTGGTTGTGGGCGGCGGTGCCCGAACCGGTGGCGGTGCTGGCGACCGAGGCCGCGCTGGAGCCGAACCGCCTGGAGGCCGAACGCGGCCTCCTGCTGATCGCGGGCCTGGGCGTGGTCGCCTTCCTGGTCGGCCACCTGACCCAGCGCTTCGTGTCCGAGGTGATCGTCTTCCTCGCCATCGGCGTCGTCGTGGGTCCCGACGTGCTGCGCCTGATCACCGCCGAGACCCTGGTCGTGCTCGACCCCGTGATCTCGGTGTCCCTGGGGGCGATCGTGTTCGCGATCGGTGAGCGGCTGGAACTGCCGGCCCTGCGCTCCCTGCGCTCGACGATCGTGCAGGTGGCGCTGCTGGAAATCCTGGCCGTGTTCGGGCTGTCGTTGCTGGGGCTGACCCTGGTCGGGGTCGGCGTCGGGCCGGCCTACCTGCTGGCCGCGATCGCGGTGTCGACCTCGCCGACGACGCTGGTTGCGGTCATCGGCACGAAGGGCGCCCGCGGTCGCTTCACCGACCACATGCTGTCCCTGACGGCGGTCAACAACCTGGCGTCGGCGTTGCTGTACGGGCTGGGGCTGCCGATCATCCTGACCGCGTCGGCCCCCGGTGTCAGCCAGGGCGTGCTGGCGTTCGTGCAACTGATCGTGTTCTCCGCCGTGATCGGGCTGGTCGGGGCCTGGATCATGCGTTGGCTCATGCCGGCAATGCATCGTGCCGGCGAACGCCTGCTGTTCGTGTTCGTGATCCTGATCGCGGTCGTCGCGATCAGCCGGGTGCTGGGCGCCCCGGTCGTGATCTCCACCCTGATCCTTGGCGCCGTGGTGGCCAACGACCCACGCGACACCCGGCCGCTGTTCGGGGCCGTGCGGACGCTTGAGGCCCCGATCTTCCTGATCTTCTTCATCGTCGCCGGCGCCGGGGTCCACCTCGAGGAACTGGCGGCCGTGGGCGTGCCCGGGGCCGTGTACGTGCTGGCCCGCAGCCTCGGCAAGTTCGGGGGTGGTTGGGCCGGGGTCGAACTGACCCGGTCGGGACGACGTGCGGGCTGGGGCCCCTGGATCGGTCCCGCGCTGTCCCCCTTCGCCGGGATGGCCATCGGCCTCGCCGCCTTCACGCTGGAGAAGGCCTCCGCGGCCGGGCTGGAGGGCCTGGGCTCGCAGGTGTCGGCCATCGTGCTGGGCTCGGTGGTGGTCTTCGAACTGCTGGGACCGATCGGGGTCGGTCGTGCCCTGGACGCCGTCGGGGACTCCAGCGACGACGAGACGTCGACCGAACGCGGCTCGCAGCAACTGATCAGTTCCATCCTCGTCCCGCTCTCCAACCCCGGCATGGCCCGTCGCAAGGCGCCCCAGATCGTCGACCTGGCCGCGTCCACCGGTGCCGCCCTGACGGGCCTGCAGGTCGTGCGCGCGGATCAGCCGACCGACGGCTCCATGCCGCCGGCCCTGCGCTTCGTCGGCCTGGTGGCGAGCGCCCGCAACGTCCCGTTCCACAGCGTGACGGCGGCCGGGGACTCGGTGGCGGACGTGATCGTGCAGTCGGCCCGGGACATCGGCGCCGACCTGATCGTGCTGGGTGAGCCCTTCCCGCGCCGGGGATCGTCGTCGTCGATCGTCGAGGACGTCACGCGCGCCGTGGCGCCCGAGATCCGCGTCCTGGTGATCCCCACGAGCGACGCGGCGGTCGAGGGCAGCCAGCGTCCGGTCGACGCCGCGCTGGCATCCGGGCGCGATCCCGCGACGGGACAGGCCATCCCGCCGACCCTGGACGACGCCATGGACCCGCTGTCGGCCACCGTCCCCGCCGCCAGCCGACGGTCCCCGGACGACGACGGGGAGGCGGCGGCGACGTCGGAGGACCAGGGCGAGCGGGACTGACCACGTGGCCGGTGGATCGGCCCGACGACCCCCCTCGACGTCGCGCACGATCGACATTTGCAGCGCCACTGACACCACCACGGGGCGGTCGTACGCTGACTCCAGCCGTGGGGGTTGGCGACCCCCCCTCGGTCTCCTGCCCGGTCGTCGTGGCAGGGCGGTGCCAGATGACCACGTTGGAGACCACGAACACCACACCCTTGATCGACGGGGTCCTGTCGGACCTGTTCGACCGAGCGGCCAGTCGGGGATACGTCCTGTTGTCGGAGTTGCAGGAGTTGTTCGATCCGCTCCTGTTGCCCGACACCTGGGTCGACGACACCGCCCAGCGCGCCCGCGACCTCGGGATGCAGGTGGTCGACGACCTGGTCGAGGACGGTGAGCGCCCCGACGCCATCCCGTTGTCGTCGACTGCGGACTCGGTGCGCCAGTACCTCAACGAGATCGGGCGCACCAACCTGTTGACCGCCGAGCAGGAGGTCGACCTCGCCAAGCGCTACCAGGCCGGCCTGCATGCCGCCAGTGTGCTGACCGCGCAGCCCGGGCTGACGGCGCGCCAGAAGGCCCAGCTCCGGCTCATCGTGCGGCAGGGCCAGCGCGCCAAGGACCACATGATCCAGGCCAACCTGCGGCTGGTCGTCTCGGTGGCCCGCAAGTTCCGGGGACGGGGCGTGGACCTGTTGGCACTCATCCAGGAGGGCAACCTCGGGCTGATCCGGGGGGTCGAGAAGTTCGACCACACCAAGGGCTACAAGTTCTCGACCTACGCCACCTGGTGGATCCGCCAGGCGCTGCAGCGCGGCCTGGCCAACACCGGTCGGACGGTGCGCCTGCCGGTGCACGTGCACGAACTCATGGGGAAGATCCGCTATGCCGAGTTCGCCATGCTGCAGGTGCTGGGACGCGACCCGAGCGAGGAGGAGGTCGCCGACGAACTCGGGCTGACCGTCGACCGCTTGCGCGAGGTCCGCCTGGCCGCCCAGGAGGTCGCTTCGCTCGACAAGCCGATCGGGGAGGACGGCGACGCGACGATGGGCGAACTGGTGCCGGACCTCCGGGCGGTCGACCCGGCGACGTCCGCGGCCACCGTCATGGCCCGGCACGAGGTCCAGCAGGCGCTGTCGGCGCTCAACGATCGCGAGCGCATCGTGTTGATGCTGCGCTACGGGCTGATGGACGGCGAGGAGCACACGCTGGAGGACATCGGCTCCCAGTTCGGCCTGACCCGGGAGCGCATCCGCCAGATCGAGAAGAAGACCCTGACCAAACTCCGCCACCCGTCCCGGGGCTTCCAGTTGCGCGGACTGCTCGACAGCGTCGAGGTGGCTCGGTGAGACCACCTGGCCGACAGTCGTGATGGGACGACGACCTCGTCCTGCATGGCTGGCCGGGCTCCTGGCCGGCGTGGTCGCGGCCACCCTCGGCGCGGGGGCCGGTCCCGCCCGACCGGCCGTGGCGCAGCCGGTGCCCTCCGAGGCTCCGATCGCCACCTCCCCGGCGACCCCGGCACCGCCGAGGCCCACGACCGCGGCACCGCCGGCCCCGGTGCCGGCGCGGCTGTCAGACGAGCTGGCGGCGGCGCTGGCGCGCTTCCCGGACCTGGCCGAGGCCGGGACGGTGGGCATCGCCGTGCAGGCCGCGGACGGCACGCCGGTGTGGTCGTCGCCCGACGCCGGGCTGGGGCTGCTGCCGGCCTCCACGATGAAGTCGCTGGCCGCCGGATCGGTGCTGTCGACCCTGGGTCCGACCGGCACGCTCACGACCACCGCGATCAGCAATGAACCGGTCGGGCGGGACGGCACGATCGAGGGCGCGCTGGTCCTGCGGGGTGTCGGTGACCCGACCCTGACCTCCGACGACTACCGGCGCTGGGTCTACCCGTCGCGGCCGTCGATCGCGATCGAGGACCTCGCCGACGCGGTGGTCTCGGCCGGGGTCCGACGGATCGCGGGCGACGTCGTGGGGGACGGCACCGGGTTCGGACCCGGGACCTCGGCCGCGGGCTGGCCTTCGCGCTACTTCGGAGATTTCGACGCGCACCACCTCAGCGCCCTGACCATCGACACCGGCCGGCTGGTCGAGGTCGACGACCGGCCCGGGCGCGCGGTGTCGGTGCGCATCGAGCAGGAACCCGACCCGGTGCTGCGCACGGCCCTGTTGTTCGCCCGTGCCCTGGCGGAACGTGGCGTGGTGATCGATGGGCGCGTGCGGCGGGCGACGGCACCGACCCGGTCGCAGAACCCCGTGGCCGCGATCGAGTCGTCGCCGATGTCCGAGGTCCTGACCTTCATGCTGCAGGAGTCCGACAACCACCTGGCCGACAGTCTGGTGCGGGCCGTCGCGCTGGAGGACGTCGGCGACGGCTCGTGGGAGGCTGCCGGTGACCGGGTGAAGACCGGTCTGCACGACCTGGGTGTCGACACCACCGGCTTCGTGCTCTCGGACGGGTCCGGGCTGTCGCGCACCAACCGGGTCAGTGCGGAGTTGCTGGCTGCCAACGACCGGGTCCAGTTCGACCAGTGGGGGCGCACATGGTCGAACATGCTGCCGATCGCGGGCGAGGCCGGGACCCTGGAGGGACGGCTGATCGGGACGCCGGCGCAGGGGCGCGTCCACGCCAAGACCGGGACGCTGGATGACGTACGGGGGCTGGCCGGCCACGTCCTGGGCACCGGCGACGACCGGTACCACTTCGCACTGCTCGTCAACGACGTCGACCCGGACATCCGCTACCGGGTGTCGGAGCTGGGCGACGAACTCTCCCTGGTCCTGACCGATGCGCTCGATCGCTGTCGACGCACCCGCGTGGTCCGGGTGCCGGTCGAGCCCTCGCCGAATGCCCCGGCACCGTCCGCCACCGGCACGCCCGCGTCCGATCCGCCCACGCCCGCGACCGAGCGCCAGGTGGTCACCGCCACGGGCGAGGACCCGGGTCCACCGTTGAGCAGCGCCGACTGGCGCCGGCGCTGCCCCGGCTGACGTCGACGCGGCGTCAGCCGCCGGGGCGGGGCGGGCGACGCTGACCGAAGCGACGGGGCGCGTACCGGGGGCCGCGTCGAGGTGCGAACGAGCCCGCCAACTCGCACAACCGGGCGACCCGCCCCCGGTGACCTGCGAACGGGGCCAGCAGTTCCAGCATGCGGTCGTCGTCCGCTCGGGGTTCGCGCACCAGGGTCCAGGCGACCGTGTTCGGGAGATGGAAGTCCCCGACCTCGACCGCGTCCGGGTCCCCACGTGCGTGGCGCTCGATGATGGCAGCGGTCCACGGGCCGATGCCGCGGATCGCGGTCAGCCGAGTGCGCGCGTCGCCGGGGGCCATGGCGACGGCTTCCTCCAGCCGGGCCAGGCGCCGATGCGACTCGATGATGGTGACGGCGCGGGTGCGGTCGACGCCGGCGGCCGTGTACTGCCAGGTGGGAGTGTGGGCGAGCCAGGCGGGGTCGGGTGGCAGGAGCAGGTCCGGGACGTCCGCGCCGGTGGGAGCCGGTTCGCCGGCGACCACGGTGAGGTGGTGGAACGCGCGGACGGCCTCGGTACCGGTCACCTTCTGGGCCAGGATCGTCGGCAACAGCACGTCGACCACGCGTCCGGTGCAACCGATCCGGAACCCCGGGCGGCGGGTGTCCAACCGGGCCACGATCTCGTGGCTGCCCGGGTCGAAGCCGGTCCGGTCGTCGTGGATGCCCACCAGCGCCGGGGCGGTGTCGAGGACGTGGGCGGCGCCGGGCCCGACCGCGTGCGCGGTGACGGCGGCGCCGCCCGGGTCGAGGTCGAGGCGCAGGGTGGCTGCGCCGTCGGGCGTGCGGGTGGCGCGAACCATGGTCGTCGCGTCCAGGCGCATCGTGGGGTCCCCGCGGCCCACGCGGAGGCCGCCGACGGTTGCGGGCAGGTCCAAGGGACCGTCCAGTGCGATCGTCGCGGTGGCCACCGTCACGAGCCGCGCCGGCGCGCCGTGACCTCCACCTCGATGCGCATGCGCGGGTCGGCCAGGCCGACGACCATCATCGTGACTGCCCGGCTGTAGCCGACCTCCTGTTCGAAGGTCGACCCGGTGCTGAGGTGCTCGCGTGCCATGGGACTTCCGGTGGTGCGGCGTCGCCCGATCCTATGGGCCGGTGCCCCGGGCCGGACCACCAACCATGGGCGCCCCCGACCGCCCATCGAGTTGTGCGGGATTCCGGCGGTCAGCCGGCCGGGGCGTCGACGTAGCGGAGGTAGGGGCGGACCTCCTCGAAGTTGTCGAAGCGCTCCCGGGCCTCCTCGGTGGTGACGCCGGGCGTGACGATGACGCGGTCCCCGGCGGTCCAGTCGACCGGGGTCGCGAGGCCCTGGGTGGCGGTCAACTGCAGCGAGTCGATGACGCGCAGGATCTCGTCGAAGTTGCGGCCGGTCGCCGGCGGGTAGGTCAGGGTCAGCCGGACCGTGTTGTCGGGGCCGATGACGAACACGGACCGCACGGTGTGCGTGGAGTCGGCGTTGGGGTGGATCATGTCGTAGGCCTGCGCGATCGACTGGTCCTCGTCGGCGATCAGCGGGTAGTTCAGCGCGGTGCCCTGGGTGTCGGCGATGTCGGCACTCCAGGTCTCGTGGTCGCCGAGCGCGTCCACCGACAGGGCGATGACCTTGGTGTCGCGCGCGTCGAACTGGTCCTTGAGTGCGGCGACACGGCCCAGTTCGGTCGTGCAGACGGGCGTGAAGTCGGCTGGGTGCGAGAACAGGACGGCCCAGGAATCGCCCTTCCAATCGTGGAAGGCGATCTCGCCCTCGGTGGTGTCGGCGGTGAAGTCGGGGGCGATGTCGCCCAGGCGGATGGCCATCTCGTGGTCCTCGTGTCGTCGGCGGGTCAGACAGTACGACCGCCGGTTCCGGCGGCGGACCCCGACGGTATGGCTGGCCCGGCCGGCCTCCGACGGGGACCGGGGAAACGGTGGAAACCCGTCAGACCGGGAAGAGGGCCGGTTGCTCGCCGCGGTCGGGGGTCGCCACGAGCGGCTGGGCGGCATCCCCGTCGGTGGCCACGTCGTGGCCCGTGGGCGCGTGGCCTGCGGGCGCGTGGCCTGCGGGCGCGTCGTCGATTGGCCGTTCGTCGTCGAAGGAGCGTCCTGGCTCGTGGTCCGGCCACGGGACGTCGTCGTCTCTGGGGACCGGCACGCGGCTGTCGGGCGGCGGCACCGAATCGAGCGTGGCCAGGGTGAGGTGGTGGGCCAGTCGACGACCGGCGCGTTCCTGGTCGAGGCCGGCCAGCACCGTCCGGGTCCGCTCGACGTCCAGCGGACCGACCGCGTCGAGGTCGACCGCGACCTCGATCGGGGTCATCACCTCGAGGTTGGCCATCGCGAGGGTCCGGCCGGACCGCAGCGCCCGTTCGTCGCGCGGTGACAGGTAGCACAGGTTGGCGTACAACTCGTCGAGGGTGCCGTGGTCGGCGAGCAGGCGGGCCGCCGTCTTGGCACCGATGCCGTCCACGCCGGGCAGGCCGTCGGAGGGGTCGCCGCGCAGGGCGGCGAGGTGGCGGTAGGCCGCGGGTTCGACGCCGTACTCGGACCGGACCAGCCCGGGGTCGTAGGCCAGCAGGTCGCCCATGGTGGCCCGCGGCCGCAGGACGCGGACGTGGTTGTCGACCAGGGGGAGCAGGTCGCGGTCCCCGGACAGGACGTCGGTGCGCCAGCCACGGCGGGTCGCCTCGACCGTGACGGCGGCGAGCAGGTCGTCCGCCTCGATGCCCGGTTCGACGGCCGTGGCGATCCCCGCGGCGGCGAGGTGTGCCGGCAGGGCCCGCAGGCGCGCGCGCAGGTCGTCGTCGGTGTGGCGGTCGGCCTTGTAGGTCGGGTGCCATTCCTTGCGGGCGTTGACCTCGTCGTCGAAGGCGACGAACACCGCGTCGAAAGGCCCGTGGTGCCACACGCTGGCCATCAGCGTGACCATCCCGCCCAGCACGAAGGCGCCGGTGGCGTCGTCGGACTCGCGGATCGCGTGCCACGCGCGGTGGGCCATGGAGTTGCCGTCCACGGCCAGCAGGTGCACCACCGTCGCGTCCCTCCCGTCGCCCGTCGGTCGGCACCGTATCCGTCGCGACACCTGGGCCGAGGGGTGGCGTGGCGGTCTGCCGGGCCGGGCTCGGGTCGCGGGGCGCAGGACCTCGGCCAGTACCCTGCGGTGCGTGCCGGCCGCAGGCGCGTGCCCGGCGGCCACCCCCCTCGACCGGGGCCGCGCGCCCAGGGTCGAGCCCGTCCATCGCTCCTGTCCATCACCCCGGAGGTCGCGTCGTGTCCATGGCTGCCGCCCGCTTCCTCGTGGTCCGCGGCCAGCCGTTGCTGGCCCTGGACATCGAGGGCGCGGCACCCAGCGGCCCCGTGCTCGAACCGGGGCTGTACCGCTCGCTGATGGAGGCCGGCCTGGTCGTGCTCGAGGCCTTCTTCGGCACCGAACTCCCGCGGGGCGCGCGCCTGGGCTGGATCCTGGAGTCGGGCGAGTTGCGACTGGAGTCCGAGGACGGCGAACGGTTGCTGCGCATGGACCGGGCCGGCGTCGATGCGGCATGGCTGGACGCGGCCCGCCAGTTGAGGGGCACGATGCTGGTGGCGGGCCACGAACTGGGGATCGATCCCGACGACACACCGGGGGAGGTGGCGGCTCGGCTGGAGGCTGCGGCCCGCGAGCGACGCGCGCTGGGCGCGATCGTCGGGGTTGGCGAGGCCGCGTCGAACCTGCCGTTGATCTTCTGATGCCGGAACGGCTGGGCCTGGGCGTGGCCGCGGTGTGCGTGGTGGCCGTCATGGTCGCGGCCAGCGCGACCGATCCGAGCGGGCGGCGGGATGTGGCGGCCTCGGCGCCGACGACACCGACGACGACCCCCACCTCCACCCCCACGTCCACGCCGACAACGGCGGAGGCGGTCGACGAACCGGCCGACTGGGTGGTGACCTCCGAGCCCGGCACGCCCCTGCACGATGCCGCCGACGGCGTGGTGGACGAGGTCGCGGCCCCGGGCCTGACCTGGCCGATCGTGGGCGAGGAGGCTGGCGGGTACCTGGTGACCACCCACTGCGACCGGCCCGGGTGGGTCGCGGCCGCCGACGTGGAACGTCCCCGGATCGCGCGTGCCCCGGACCTGGCCGGCGCGGTCGTGGTGGTGGACGCCGGTCATGGCGGCAACGATGCCGGCGCGGTCGGGCCGGACGGCCTGACCGAGTCCGAGGTCAACCTCGCGGTGGTCGACCGGCTCCAGGGCCTCCTCCAACGGTCCAACGACATCGATCCCGACACCGGGGCGGTGTCGCCCGGGACCCAGTGGCCGGCGGTCGCCGCCGTCCTGATGACGCGCGACCCCGACGACGGCGTGGCCGGAGACCAGCGCACGTCGTTGACCTTCCGCGGGCAGTTGGCGGCCGCAGCGGGCGCCGACGCGCTGGTGTCGGTGCACCACAACGCGGGCACCACCTCCACCTTCGACGACCCCCCGGTCGAGGTGCTGTTCTCGGTCGACGACGCCGCCTCGCCGCGACTGGCCGGCCTGGTGCTGGAGGAACTGCGGCGCTCGCTGGCCCCGTTGGCCGACTCATGGCAGGGCACCACCTCGCGTGGGACCATCGGGCGCGCTGACCCGGACGGCACGGACTACTACACCGTCCTGCAGGAGGCCGGCGTCCCGGCCGTCATCACCGAGGCGCTGTACATCTCCAGCCTCGAGGGCGAGGCGCTGGCCCGCACCGACGAGTTCCGTCAGGCCTACGCCGAGGGGCTCTACCGGGCACTGGTCCGGTTCCTCGCCACCGAGGAGGACGGGGCGGAGGTCACCGACCCGGTGACCTTCGAGCCGGGTGGCGGCGGTGCCGCCTACGACTTCTCGGACTGCAGCGTCGCCGCGCCTGCCGGGCCTGGCAGCAGCGGATCCGACGGCTGACCGTGGCGGGTCCGGACCGATCCCCGGGCGGCGATGCCGACTCCCAACAGCACCAGCGGCCCCGTGACGAGCAGCCCGACCGGTGGGACCTGGCCCAGCACCCACCAGGCCAGCAGGGACCCCAGGACTGGCTCGGCGAGGATCGCGGTCGACACCACCGTCGGTTCGAGGTCGGCCAGCACGGTCTGCAGCAGGAAGTGGCCCAGCAGTTGGGGACCGACGACCATCCCGGCGATGGCCAGCCACTCCAGCCCGCGCCAGGGCACCAGCGGCGCCCCGGTCACCAGCGCCAGCACCAGCAGGGCCACCGCCGCCGTGCCGAACACGACCGCGGAGTACTGGCCCGCAGGCACGCCGCCGCGCTCCCGACGCGCGATCAGCAACGAGCCCGCGATGACGATGGCCGCCGCCAGCGCAAGCAGGTCGCCCCGCAGCGCCGACGGTCGCAGGCTGGCGACCACGTCCGCGGCGGTCAGCGCGATCCCGGCCACGACGGTCACGGCCATGCCCACCAGGGTCGTTCGACTCGCGGGTTCGCCCAGCCACGCCCACGCACCCATGGCCACGAAGATGGGCATGACCGTCACCAGCGTGGTCACCGCCGCCACCGAGGTGTACGCCAGGGACAGGTGGAACAACGCGAAGTGCAGGCCCAGCAGCGCACCGGAGGCGCCCAGCCAGCGCCACTGGCGAGGTGACAACCGGACCGACCGCCCGTGGGCCGCGACGACCAGCGCCACCGCCCCGCCCAGGCAGCGCCACAGGGCGACGCTGATGCCTCGGCCGGGGTCGGGTGGGTCACCCAGCAGCCAGGTCGCGAGCACCGCCGACGTCGACACGGCCACCACGGCCACCCCCAACAGGAGCAGTGCGCGACGGGTGTCGACGGGGGTGTCGGCGGGGGTCGCGCCCGGGGGCGTCGCGTCGGCGGCGGTCACACGCTGGCCTCCAGCCACTGCTCCTCGACCTCGGCCAGTTCGGTGCGGATCACCACCAGGTCGGCATGCAGTCTCGTGGCCGCCTCCGCGTCGGCCCCGGCCGCGGCCAGCGAGGCCTGCAGGGTGTCGACCGCCCGCCCGAGCCGGTCCATCCGCCGCTCCAGCGCCAGGCGATTGCGTCGGTGTCGTTGGCGGTCGCGGTTGTCGTCATTCGGAGCCCGGGGCGGAGCCGGCGGGCGTTGCGTCGCGGTGGTCGACGGGCCGTCCAGCAGCCGGCGGTACGCGCCCCAGTCGGCCACCTCGACCAGGCGGCCGTCATGGACCCCCAGCATGCGATCGGTCACTCGGTCCAGCAGGAAGCGGTCGTGGGATGCCACCACGAGGGTGCCGTCGAAGCCCTCCAGGTGGTGCTCCAGGGCGCGCAGGGTGTCCAGGTCGAGGTCGTTGGTGGGCTCGTCCAGCAGGATGACGTTGGGTGCCGCCACCAGCAGGTGCAACAGGGCCAGGCGGCGACGTTCCCCACCGGACAGGTCCGCGACGGGCGTGCGGGCGAGTCGGTCGTCGAACCCGAAGCGTTCGGCCAGTCGGGCGGCCGGCAACTGCGAGCCGTCGGCCATGGGCACGAACGAGGCGATCGCGGTGACCGTGTCGATGACGGTGGTTCCACTCGGGTCGGTCCGTGCCTCCTGGCAATACATCGCGCGCTCGACCGTGGGCCCCCAGTCGACCACCCCGGCGGTCGGGTCGAGGTCGCCGTGCAGGGTCGCCAGCAGGGACGACTTGCCGGCGCCGTTGCGACCGACGATGCCGATCCTGTCGCCCCGCCCCAGCACGAGGTCGGTCGGCTCCAGGATGGTCCTCCCACCGCGCTCGATCGCGAGGTCGGCGACTTCGAGGACCTTTGTCCCCAGCCGCCGCCGGCCGGTCGGGAAGGCCAACTCGCGACCGTCGTCGGCCGCGTCGGACGCGACCTGGGCCTGGAGCCGGTGGGCCTGGTCGACCCGGTGGTCGGCCTTGGTGCCGCGGGCCTTGGGCGCCCGTTGCAACCACGCCAGTTCCCGGCGGAGTTGGCTGCGGCGGGCACGGGCCGCCCGGTCGTGGACGCTCGCACGGTGCTCGCGTGCCGCCAGGGCGTCCTGGTAGGAGCCGTCGACCCACGTGGGCTCGTCGTGCAGGTCCAACAGGCGCGTCGTCACCCGCTCGAGCAGGTAGCGGTCGTGGGTGACCAGGGCCAGCGCACCGGAACGCCGGCCGAGGTGGTCCTCCAGGCGCTCGATGGCGTCCGCGTCGAGGTGGTTCGTCGGTTCGTCCAGGACGAGCAGTTCGCAGGGCGTGACCAGCGCGCCGACCAGGCTGACTCGGCGACGCTGGCCGCCGGACAACCTCCCCAGGGTCATGCCCGGGTCGATGCCGAACTGGTCGAGCAGGGCCTCGGCCTCGTGCGGTCGCACGTCGGCGGCTGTGGATGCGGCGTCCAGGGCGGTCGCGTCGTCGGCCAGGTCCGGGTGCTGGGCCAGGTGCACGATGCGGGCCTCGTTGTTGACCGTCATGGACCCCGCGTCCGGTCGGACCTCTCCGGACAGGATGCGCAGCAGGGTCGACTTCCCGGACCCGTTGGGCCCGATGATGGCGACCTCGTCGGCGTCCGACAACCCGAACGACAACCCGTCGAAGAGGGTCCGACCGTCGTAGCCGTGGCCGAGCCGGGAGGCAGACAGGATGTGCATGCGGCCAGCCTATGGTCCGCCGTGGTCGCCGGTCCTCCACCGTGGTCGAAGGTCCCGTCCGGCCGTCACGACGGGGGCGGGCGGCACCTACGATGTGCGCTCGAAGCTCGCCTGTTCCTCCTCTCGCCGCAAGGATCTCGATGACCACGTCCGCTGCCACGACTGCCCATGACAGTGGGACCTTCCACTTTCTCGGCGGGCCCGAGGTGACCCGGCTGGGCTACGGAGCAATGCGGATCACGGGCTCCGGGATCTGGGGCCCGCCGGCCGACCACGACACCGCGGTCGCGGTGCTGCGCCGGGCCGTTGATCTTGGCGTGGACTTCATCGACACGGCCGACTCATACGGTCCGTTCGTGTCCGAGGACCTCATCCGCGGGGCGCTGCATCCCTATGACGGCATCACCATCGCGACCAAGGGCGGGCTGTTGCGGACCGGGCCCGACCAGTGGATCCCCTGTGGCCGCCCGGCCTACCTGCGCCAGTGCGTCGAGATGAGCCTGCGGCGCCTGGACGTCGAACAGGTCGACCTCTACCAACTGCACCGAATCGACGGTGACGTGCCCGCCGAGGAGCAACTGGGCGTCCTCGCGGAGATGCGAGACGAGGGCAAGATCCACGGCATCGGGCTGTCACAGGTCGACGTCGAGGAACTGGAGGCCGCGCGAGAACAGGTCGACATCGTGTCGGTCCAGAACCTCTACAACCTCGCCGACCGATCCTCCCACGACGTGCTGGAACGGTGCGAGGCGCTGGGCGTCGGCTTCATCCCGTGGTTCCCGATCGCCGGCTCCGACCTGGTCGACGGCGACGGCGTGCTGGGCGAGGTCGCGGCCGAGGCCGACGCCACGCCGCCGCAGGTGGCGCTGGCGTGGCTGTTGGCGACGTCGCCGGTGATGCTGCCGATCCCGGGCACCTCGTCGATCGAACACCTGGAGGACAACGTCGCCGCCGCAGGCGTGGAACTGACCGACGAGCACATGACCCGGCTCGACGAGATCGCGCCATGAGCAACACCTCGGGCGGCACCGCCGGTTCGGTGCGAGGCGGCCCCGTCGTCGTGACGGGCGCCAACGGTTTCGTGGGATCGTTCGTCTGCCGGGCGTTGGCGGCCCACGAGGTCGAGGTGCGGGCGCTGGTGCGCCGCGAGGGGACGGCCCCGACCGGCCCCGGCATCACCGAGCACGTGGGTGAATTCGACGACCCGGACGTGGCTTCGCGCATCGTGGACGGTGCCGCCGCCGTCGTGACGACGGTCGCGCCGATGGGGGAGGACCAGCAGACCCAGCACGAGGTCAGTGTCGAGGGCACGCACCGGCTCGCCACGGCCGCCCGTGACGCCGGGGTCGCCCGCCTGGTCCACGTGTCGACGGCGGCGGTCTATGACCGGTCGCCCGGCGTCGGGGACGTCGACGAGTCCGGTTCCCTGGTCGATGACGACGCGGGTGCCTACGCGGTGACCAAGCGCGACGCCGACGCGGCCCTGGCCGGGGTCGACGAGATCACGCGGGTGCTGGTCCGGCCGCCCGCGATCCTGGGTCCCGGTCCGACGTCGGTGTGGAACACGCTGCGTCCGGCCGAGGTGCGCGACGACCCCGGTTCGGTCACCCCCAACCCGGACAAGACCCTGGCATGGGTGCACGTGGTGGACCTGGCGAGGTTCCTGGCCGACGTGGCCGTCGGTGCCATGTCGGCCGGTGACGACCCGGGGCGCGGACCGGTCACCGACGAGGTCGTGGCCGTCAACGTGGCTGCGCCCGGAGCGACCTGGCGTGACTGGCTGTCGACCGTGGCCGACGCCGTCGGCGTCGAGCCGACGTGGTCCGACGAGCCGGCCTGGACGGGCCAGATCGTGAACGCGCGGGCGCGGGCATGGGGATGGGCCCCCACCGTCGACCTGCCCACCGCGTTGGCCGAACTGCACGCCGGACTGGCCGCACCCCGTGCCGAGCGGGTCGATCCCGACCCGGCGTGATGACGGCATGACCCCGGCCGCCCTGCAAACGACGCTGGTGCAGGCCGTGGCCGGCACGTTCCCGCCCGACGACGGCACGGTCGACCTGGTCACCGAGCCCGTCGGTCGGGCCCACGCCGTGGTCGCCTTCTCGGCCCACTTCGTCGTGTGTGCGCCGGTGCCGCGGGCGTGGCTGGACCGCGTGGTGGACGTCGACGACTTCGCGGCCACCCACCACCCCGCGTTCCTGCAGGCGCTGGCCCGGCGGCTCGGGGCCGACATCGGGGCCCTGGACGTGGTGCTGGCCAGCGATCGACCGGCACCCGGTCCCACGTCCGGGACGGCAGGCAACCTCGACCTGGTCGAGGTGGTGGGGACCGACCACCCGCGGGTCCGACGTGCGTTGCGCTACCGCGACGACGTGCGGGTGTGGCGGACCCTCGACGGCGCCGGCCACCTGGTGATGGGCCGGGGCCTGGTCGGGCGGCGCGAGGTGGCCTTCGAGGTCGCGCCTGCCGCACGTGGCCGCGGCCTGGGTCGGGCCCTGGCCCGTGCGGGCCGGGCCGCGGCATCGCCGGAAGACCCGGTCTGGACCCAGGTGTCACCCGGCAACGTCGCCTCGCTGCGTGCGGTGCTGGCTGCCGGCTACCGACCGATCTGCAGTGAGGTCCTGCTCCCGCCCCGCGACACGGGCGCGCCGACCTGATCGGGAGTCGCCACGCCTGCCCGGGCGGCCGTGGTCGACCTGCGGCACAGCTAGAGCGGGTCCCCGGTGCCCTCGGCGCAGGTGACTCCCGGTTCGGGCGTCTGCGGCCCCTGGACGTAGGTGGTGAGGAAGTCGTCCAGCCGATCGTCGGTGGCCCCGTCGAGTTGCAGCTGGGTCGACCAGGCGCTGGCCACGACCGGACTCGGGAGGCCGTCCCGGGGGCTGACCAGGACATGGGTGCTGACGGCCGCCCGACCCCACAGCTGGTTGACGTCGTCGTCGGACAGGGATGGGCCGTAGGTGATCCACACGGCCCCGTGCTCCATCGAGTGGACGCCGTTCTCGTCCGCGATGGGCTGGTCGTAGGCCCCGCAGGTCTGCCACACCGACGCGTGGGCACCACCGACGGGCGGGTCCTGGTCGTAGTCGACCGGGCCCTCCACGTGGTCGCGCGACTGCTCGCCGAACGTCTCCACGCCCTCGATCTCCACGGCCGGGGAACCGGCATCATCCGTTCCGGCCGACCCGCCACACCCGGCGAGCGCCACGACGGTGACGGCGATCGCGACCAGCGGCGATCGGACCCACCGGGCCGGGTCGGGAGTGGACACCCCGGTGGTGCCGGCCCCATCCGCTGGCGGCGCCGCAGTCGGTCGGTCGTCGAGCGCGTGTCGAATGGGCACGGTCGTGCCTCCTCGTCGGGTCGCCAGCCGTGAAGGTACGAGGCCGTCGGGCCACCCGTGGGCGAGGCTGGGTGCCCGGCGCGGCGAGTATCGTAGGGCTCTCCGATCGTGGACAAGGCCGCCGCATGGACAGCGCCGAATTGCTGGCGGAACGGGCCCATCGTCCCTCCCTGCGCGGTCGCCTGCACGCCGTCGGCGCGGCAGTCGTGGCCGTGTCCGGTCCGCTCCTGCTGGTCGCCGCCACCAGCGCCGGTCGCGCGTGGGCGGGGGCGGTGTTCCTGGTGTCGGTGTTCTCGATGCTGGCCACCAGCGGGTCCTACCACGTCGGGCGGTGGTCGCCGCGGTGGCTGCGGATCCTGCGGCGGGCGGACCACTCCGCGATCTTCCTCGGGATCGCCGGCACCTACACCCCGTTCCTGGTCGTCGCCCTGGAGGGCCGGTTCCGGGTCGGGATGTTGGTCGGCGTGTGGGTCGGCGCCGCGGCCGGGATCGCCGTCAACAACGTGTTCCACCACGCCCCGTCGTGGGTGCGGACCACGCCGTACCTGATTCTTGGCTGGGTGTCGGTGGTGCTGCTCCCGGCGCTGTGGCGGCTGTCCCCGACGGTGACGTGGCTGGTCGCTGCCGGGGGCCTCGCCTACACCGTCGGTGCCGTGGTCTACGCCCGCCGGCGCCCGGATCCGTGGCCCGCGACCTTCGGCTACCACGAGGTGTTCCACGCGCTCACGCTGGTGGCCATCGCGCTGCACTGGATCGGTGTTCGGCTCGCGATTGGTTCGTAGAGGCTTGGGTCGTGTAGGCGCGTGGGGTGGCTGCGCCGGGGCTTGACGGGTCGTGTGGGCGTGTTGGTGGCTGCGGCCGGGGCCGGGAATCGTTCGCGGGTGCCGCTTGGTGCTCGCCGTGGACGGCTGCGCTCCGCTTGGGCACCCGCTCTCGACACCCGGTCCCCGTCCTGGCCATCGGTGGCGTCTGGGGTGGTGACGTGGTTCGTCGCGATCCGGGGGGTGGGGATTCTCCTGCTGTCGCAGGATCGGCAGCACCAGTGTGGGTGGTGACCTGGGGGGCTGGGGTTGCGGCGAGGAGCTTCGCGCGCCGATTTTGGGTGTCGTGCGGCTTGGTGGGTGGCGGTCGAACCTCGGGGGATCGGGGATTGCAGGAGTGTGGGCCGACGGTCGTGGGGACCGCCGGCTCAGCGGGGAGTGGGTGGTCTGGCGGGTGGACGGTTCGGGTGCGGGTGGGGGTTGGATCGGGACGCATTGGGTGGCCGTCGTGGCGGGTCGGATCGGATGCCGGGGCTGGGTCAGGGTCCGCGTGGTTCGGGTGGGTCGTGATCGCCGCGCGGGCCGCGGGCTGTGGTGTCTTCGGTGGTGCGGGCGGGTCGGATCCCGACGGGTCGGGATCGAACAGGGTGGGGAGGTGGGCTGGTGGGGCGGTGGGGCGGTGCGGACGGTCCAGCCGGAGTGTTTGACGGTCCACGTCACGGTGCCGTCGGGGTGGCGGTCGTGGTGCCACCGGTCGTGCTTGTGACGGTTCCAGCGGGTCGACAACAGCGTGAGGTTGTCGATGTCGGTGCGGCCGCCGTCGGCCCAGCCGGTGACATGGCGGTGGGCGCGCGACCTTCGGTCGCGTTGGAGTTGTTCGCTGCGCTCACAACGTCCAGCTACCGGGACCGGCCGGACCGGTTCGGCGACCGGCACGCGCCTGGTCGGCAAATCAGGCCCGGATCGAGGCCCTACAGGCTGCCGTACTCGGCCACCAGGCCGACGACGGCGACCAGCACCAGCAGGATGCCGGACACCT
>JBBSMS010000043.1:0-23519 GCA_038233055.1 Nitriliruptorales bacterium | reverse complement strand
GGTCCTCGACAAGATCTGATTTCACCCGCACACGACGAACGCCCGACCGGACCCCGGTCGGGCGTCGTCATTTTGGTGCGACACTGCGAGCCCGACGTCACCTCCTGCGATGTGCCCAGAGTCAGCTGCCGACAGGGCATGTCGTACTGGAGTTGTGAGCCCCCGGCGAACAACTCCAATGAATCGGGACAGCGCTTGCGCCGCAGGTATGGGCTTCCGCCCGATTCACGCGCCCTGGCGGGTCTCCACGATCTCGTCGATCAGGCCGTACTCGAGCGCCTCGATGGCGGTCATCCAGTTGTCCCGGTCGGTGTCCTCGGCGATCTGCTCGACCGACTTGCCGGTCGACTCGGCCAGCATCTCGTTGAGGCGTTGGCGCATCCACAGGATGTTGCGGGCCTGGATCTCGATGTCCTTGGCCGACCCACTGGCGCCACCCAGCGGCTGGTGGATCATGATGCGGGCGTTGTGGGTGGCCTGACGCTTGCCGGTCGGCGTGGCCAGCAGGAACGCGCCTGCCGACGCAGCCAGCCCGATGCAGCGGGTGTTCACGTCGGACCGGATGAGGTGCATCGTGTCGTAGATCGCGAACATGCCGGTGATGATCCCGCCCGGCGAGTTGACGTACAGGGTGATGTCGTCGTCGCTCTCGGCGTCCAGGGCCAGCAACTGGGCCACGAGTTGGTCCGAGGTCTCCTGCTCGAGCGGCCCGTTCAGGAACAGGATGCGCTGGTCGAAGAGCTTGTTGAACGCCTGCGCGCGACCGGACATCGCGAAGGGCAGTTCGGGCTTGTGCTCGTGGTCATCGTCGTCGTCGGCGCGCGACGGCTCGCGGAGGAACAGGTCGGACACGGTTTGCCTCGATCGAACGGGGATCGGCGGTGGAGTCGAGATCGTAGCGAGCACCCCCTGCGTGCCCTCGTCGTCCTGAACGACCCGGACGCAGGTGTCCTGCGCGGCGGCTCTCGGGCCCGAACGTTCACTCGTTCCACTTGACCGTGCGGGGTGCGCTCAGCCATACTTGCCGGTCGGGGGCATCGCGCGGGTGTCGGGACAGCTGTCCCGACGGGCTGTGGGGGCCCGCGTCGACACCTCGAAGGAGCGCGCGTGGCATCGTCCGGCAGGAAATCAGGTCGATCGACGGGGTCTCGCACCCTTGGACGGGGCCTGGCTTTGCTCGCCGCGCTCGGTGAGGCCGACGACGGGGACACCGTGTCGGGGCTGGCCGACACGACTGGCCTCGACCGCGCCGTCCTCTACCGGTTGCTGGAGACGTTGACCGAGGAGGGCTACGTCACCCGTGACCCCCAGACGCGCAAGTACCGCCTCGGGCTGGCCGTGCTCGAACTGGGGGTCCGCGCCGCCCAGGGACTGGAGGTCCGCCGCCTGGCTGGCCCGGCCCTGCGGACGCTGGCCGAGGAGACCGGCGAGACCGCGTGCCTGGCCGTCCGTGACCGCGACGACCTGGTGGTGGTCGAGGTGGTCGAACCGGCCGAGCGGGTCGTGTCGGTCAACTACCGGGTCGGCTACCGCCACGCGCTGGGCGTGTCCGCCCACGGTCGAGCGCTGTTGGCGTTCCTGCCCGAGGGGGCCGGCGACAAGGATCTGCAGGCGGTGCGCCAACGTGGCGTCGCCTACACCCGCGACGAACTGGAAGCCGGCGCGTCCGGCGTGGCCGCCCCGGTGTTCAACCACGGTCGCCAGGCCGTGGCGGCCGTCGGCATCGTCGCACCCACGGCCCGCCTGCCGGAACCCGAGGCGGTGGCGCTGCGGGTGCTGCAGACGGCGCGCGACATCTCCGAACGGCTGGGGTGGCGCCCGCGACGGACCAGTGGCTGATGTCGGGCCCGAACGCCCAACTGGCCGTCGTGCAGCTCGTCGGGGCCTTCGCCTACGGCCAGTTGCGAGCATGGTCGGCGGCCGCGTCGGCCGTCCCGCTGGCACCGGACGTGCGCACGTCGGAGGAACTGGCCACCCGCACCGTCCGAGCCCACGAACTGTGGCGCGACTGGCGCGACCACCTCGACACGCTGACGGACCTCCCCGACGCCGTGTTGGAGCGCCAGCGGGAGGCCTTCGACGACTTCTTCGGCGACCTCGTGGCGGGGGACTGGGAACAGGCCTGCACCGTGCTGGCCTTCGCGTGGCCGATCGCGCACGACTTCGGTGCCCTGCTGGTCCCGCACCTCGACGGGGCCACCCGTGACCTGGTCGAGCAACTGTCGGCCGGCGAGGACCGGGTCGCGGAGTTCGCCCTGGTGCAGTTGCGGCGGGCGATGGTGACCGACGACGACGTCGACCGGATCCGCGCCCGGGCCGCCGAGGTCGTCGGCCACGCCCTGACCAGCTACCAGCGGGTGGTGGCCGACAGCAACGCACTGGACGTGCTGCTGTCGGCCTCCGGACCGGACGACGTGCGGCGCCTGGCGATCGACGTGTGGGCCAACCACCACCGGCGCCTGGCCGCCCTGGGGATCGACGACCCCGAGTGAGGCCGGGCCCGGACCGGCCAGCCGCCGCCCCGCCCGTCGGACGCACCAACGACGCAGCATGACCGCCGGGAGGCCGCCATGAGCAGTGAGGACGTCCGCGAGGTGCTGGGCATCGTCGGTGGGACCGGACCACAGGGACGGGGACTGGCTGCGCGCTGGGCCCTGGCCGGCCACGAGGTCCACATCGGGTCGCGCACCGCCGAGTCGGCCGCCGACGCGGTCGCCGACGTCCGGGACCGCCTCGCCGCGGCGGCCGAGGGCAACGCCGCCGCGCCGGTCCACGGCGGCACCAACCAGGAGGTGGCCGAGGCCGCACGGATCGTGGTGGTCGCCCTACCGTTCGCCGCCCAGGAGTCGTCGCTGCCCGACCTGGCCGAGGTGGTCGGCGACAAGGTCGTGTGCAACGTCGTGAACCCGATGGTGTTCGACGACCTCGGGCCCAAGGCCGTGGCGGTGCCGGAGGGCTCGGCGGCCGAGCAGTGCCAGGCGCTGCTGCCCCGGGCACGGGTGGTCTCGGCCTTCCACGACGTGTCGAGCCGCCGGTTGCTGCGGGTCGACGAGGCGATCGACACCCACGTGCTGATCTGTGGTGACGACGACGAGGCGGTCCATCGGGTGGCCCACCTCGCGTCCCGGATCGCCGGGATGTGGGGCGTCAACTGCGGCCCGCTGCGCAACTCCGGACACATCGAGAACGTGACGCCGGTGTTGTTGTGGATCAACCGGGCCTACAAGATCCAGGCGGGGCTGCTGATCGACGGGATCGAGCGCGACCCTGACGCGCTCCATGTCCACTTGTCGAAGGACGGCAGCGGCCGCGCCGGGCGCAAGCCCCGCGACTGAAGCTGCCCGAGCCACCAACCATCACCAGCCAACGCGTCGGGCGAAGCAGGACGGCTGGAGAACGAGCAACGCGAGTTCGCCAACCTGCCTGAGCGCCCCAGCGCGAAGGCAGGCGGCTACAACGACGACGGCACCGAGTAGCGCTCGCGAAACGTGGTGGTGTCCATCTCCTCGAGGTCCGACTCGAGCCGGTCGAGGAACTCGCCGGCCTGTTCCGCGTCGGTGAAGGTCTGGGCCCAGATCATGGCGCCGGTGGCCGACACGATCAGTTGGATGTCGTGCATGACCGCGCCCTGGTAGCCACCACGCTGCTGCGTGTGGACGCGGAAGTCCCGGCGAGCGGGGCGAGGGGCATCGGACACGGCGGAGGAGTTCCTGTGGTGGTCGGTGGACGTCGGCGGCGTCGCGAGCAAGGTAGCCCTCGGGGACGACGCGACGCGGGCCGACCTGCCCGAGCGCTGCGCTCGTTCTGCCTGGCTGCGGCCGGGGTCGATGACCTGGAGGTGGTCAGCCGCGCCAGCCGTGGGTGATCGGGACCCGTCGTTCCCTGCCGAAGGCCCGGGACGTCACCTTCGGCCCCGGGGCGGCCTGGCGTCGCTTGAACTCGGCCCGGTCGATCATGCGCACGACTTCGCGCACCAGCTCAGGGTCGTGGCCCCGTTCGGCGATGGCCGCGATGCCCAGGTCCTGCTCGACGTAGCCCTCGACGATGTCATCGAGCACGTCGTACGGGGGCAGGGAGTCCTCGTCGACCTGGCCGGGCCGCAGTTCCGCCGACGGCGGCTTGGTGATGGTGCTGTCGGGGATGGCTGGTCCGCGCGTGTTGCGCCACCGGGCGAGGTCGAAGGCGAGGGTCTTGGGCACGTCCTTGAGGGGCGCGAAGCCCCCCGCCATGTCGCCGTACAGGGTCGCGTAGCCGACCGCGTACTCGGACTTGTTGCCCGTGGTCAGGACCAGCGCACCGGTCGCGTTGGAGATGGCCATCGAGACCAGGCCACGGAGGCGGGACTGCACGTTCTCCTCGGTGACGGTGATGACGTCGTCGCCCGCCGCCACGTCGGTGCGCTCGGCCTCCAGCACGTCGGCGAGCATGCGGTCGACCGCGGTCATCCCCGGCCCGATGTCGATCCGGTGGGTACGGATCCCGAGGTTGTCGGCCAGCAACAGTGCGTCGTCGACCGAGTGCCCCGAGGAGTACGGGGACGGCTGCAGGATGCCGATGACGGCATCGCCGCCCAGCGCGTCGGCCGCGATCGCCGCCGTCAACGCCGAGTCGATCCCGCCGGACAGGGACACGATGACCGTCGTGAAACCGTTCCGACGGCAGTAGTCGCCGGTCGCCAGGACCAGGCCCTCCCACACCTCCTCGCACGGCGCCATGCGCGCCACGTCCGGTCGGGCTGGCAGCGCGGGCCGGGGTTGGCCGTGGCCGGGCAGGGTGGCGGACGGCACCTCGACCGGGTCGACCTCGACGTCCACCACGACCAGGTCAGGCGCGAACTGGGCGCCGCGGGCGACGATCGCGCCGGTCGCGTCGGCGACCATGGAGTCGCCGTCGAAGACCACGTCGTCCTGCCCCCCGACGCAGTTGACGTAGGCCAGCGGCACGCCTTGGGTGCGGGCGTGGGCCACCACCCACTCTTCGCGCGACGAGCGCTTGTCCCGGTGCCACGGGGAGGCGTTGAGGTTGACGATCACCGCCGCGCCCCGGTTGACCGACTGCTCGACCGGGCCGTCCATGCTCCACAGGTCCTCGCAGATGGTGATCCCGACGGGCACGCCCGCCACCGTCACGACCAGCGGGTCGTCGTCGGGGATGAAGTAGCGCGCCTCGTCGAACACCCCGTAGTTGGGCAGGCGCCACTTGTCGTAGGTGGCGACCAGTCGGCCGTCGGCCAGCACGAGTGCGCGGTTGCGCAACTGGCGGGCGGACACCGACACGTCCCAACTGGCGGGATCGGCCGCCTCGCCGTCCCCGATCGCCTCGCCCTCGCCGACCTCGCCGATGGTGCCGACCACGGCGACGGTGCCGGCCACGGCGACGGTGCCGGCCGGGCCGGCGGCGGCGAGCCGGGCGTGGGCCTCGCGGGCAGCCACCAGGAACTCGGGCTTGAGCAACAGGTCCTCGGGCGGATAGCCGGTCACGGCCAGTTCCGGGAACACCACCAGGTCGGCCCCCGCGGTGGCCGCCTCCTGCCAGGCAGCCAGCACCAACTCGACGTTGTGGTCGATGTCGCCGACCCGTGCGGCGATCTGGGCGAGGGCGATGCGCAGGGTCATGGGGGTCTCGCCGGGTCGCGGTCGGGGGCGCCCGTCCGGGGCCACGGGTCACAGTGTGCTGCACGCCTGCGCTCGCTGCGCGCCAGCTTCATGTTGGCGCCTGAGCGAGGTGCGGCGTCGACGAGCGAAAACGCAACATGCCTGAAACACGGTGCGCACACCGGCGAAACGGCCGACGTCCATTCTTGTCCCTGCAGCGGCCCGGGGGGCAAGGGCGCCCCGCCGGCCAGCGACCCGAATCCGACCGAACCGACCGAACCGATCAGGAGCTCCACATGAACCGCAAGATCCTGGGAGTTGCAGGCGGGGTCCTGCTCCTCCTCACCCTCGCCGGACCGGCGTCCGCCCAGGACGCCACCATCGAGTCCCTTTCCTACGACATCGACGTCATCTGGGTCGGCCTCGCCGCTGCCCTGGTGTTCTTCATGCAGGCCGGCTTCACGCTGGTCGAGACCGGCTTCACCCGCGCCAAGAACTCCGCCAACATCGGCGCCAAGAACCTGGCCGACATGGTCATAGGCGGCGTCGCCTACTGGGCGATCGGCGGTGCGCTGGCCTACGGCGCCACGGCTGGCGGCCTCCTCGGGACCAGCGGGTTCTTCTTCGAGCCCGACGCCGCGTCGTCGGTCCTGGGTGGCGACGGGGTGCAGTTCATCTTCCAGCTCGTGTTCGCCGCGACCGCCGCGACCATCGTGTCCGGCGCCGTCGCCGAGCGCATGAACTTCGTGGGCTACCTGTTCGTCTCCCTGGTGATCACCGGGTTGGTCTACCCGATCGTCACCCACTGGCACTGGAGCGGTGAGGGCTGGCTGTACAACCTTGGCTTCTACGACTTCGCCGGCTCGACCATGGTGCACCTGACCGGTGGGACCGCGGCCTTCGTGGGGGCGGCCGCCCTCGGCCCGCGCATCGGGCGCTACAACGCCGATGGCACCAAGAACCCGATTCCCGGTCACTCCGTGCCGCTCGGCCTGACCGGTGTCTTCATCCTGTGGCTCGGTTGGTTCGGCTTCAACGGTGGCTCGACGCTGGCCGCTGCGGGCCAGGGCGCCGCCATCGGCCACATCCTGTTCACGACCGTGTTGGCCGGTGCCGCCGGGGGACTCCTGGCCTACGGGACCTCGTGGATCACCACCTCCAAGCCCGACCCGATCATGGCCGGCAATGGCGTTCTCGCAGGCCTGGTCGGCGTCACCGCCGGTCCGGACTTGGCAGGCTCGCTCGGCGCCTTCGGCATCGGCGCGCTCTGTGGCATCGTCGTCGTGCTCGCGATCAGTGCGATCGAGAAGATCAAGGTCGACGACCCGGTCGGTGCGGTCTCGGTGCACGCAGTGTGCGGCATCCTCGGGACGCTCGCCCTGCCGTTCTACGGCGGCACGGCGGCACTGAACGAGGCGCGCCTGGCCGACGGTGGCCCCCCGGCGCTGACCTTCGTGACGCAACTCATCGGCGTACTGGCCGTCGTCGCCTTCGTGTCGCTCGTCACCGCGGTGCTGTTCTTCCTCGTGGACAAGACCTTCGGCCTGCGCGTGTCCAGCCAGATCGAACTCGAAGGCCTGGACTGGCATGAGCACGGTGTGGAGGGCTACGCCGACGACATCCCTGTCGTCGCGCGGATGCTGGCTGAGCGCAAGGAGGAGGCCGCCGCGGCATCGGTCGGCGCGTCGGACTCCTCGACACTCGCCTGAAACGCCTGCCCCCGGTCGCCACCGCCACCTCGTCACCCGTCGCGCCCCCGATCGGCCCCCCGTCCGCGCAGCGGACCGGTGGCCTCTCCGGGTCCTAGGCTGGGCACGCGGTCGAGCGGCCGCGACCAGGACAGATGGGCCACCGCGTGGACAAGCAGCAGCAGTACGTCCTTCGCACCGTCGAGGAACGCGACATCCGGTTCATCCGGTTGTGGTTCACCGACGTGCTCGGGTTCCTGAAGTCGGTGGCGATCACGGCCGCCGAGCTCGCGAATGCCTTCGAGGAGGGGATCGGCTTCGACGGGTCGGCGATCGAGGGCTTTGCGCGGGTCCAGGAGGCCGACATGCTGGTCGCCCCGGATGCCTCCACCTTCCAGGTCCTGCCGTGGCGGCCCGAGTCGCGCGGCGTCGCCCGGATGTTCTGCGACGTGGTGACCCCCGATGGGCGTGCCTTCGAGGCCGACCCGCGCCAGGTCCTCAAGCGCCAGTTGCAGCGTGCGTCGGACCTGGGGTTCACCTTCTACGTCCACCCCGAGATGGAGTTCTACCTGTTCGCGTCTCCGACCGACCCGACCCCGTTGGACAACGGGTCGTACTTCGACATGACGCCGCTGGACGTGCAACAGGACTTCCGCCGCGAGACCATCGACCTGCTCGAGAAGATGGGCATCTCGGTCGAGTACTCCCACCACGAGGTCGGCCCGAGCCAGCACGAGATCGACCTGCGTGACGCCGACGCACTGACGATGGCCGACAACATCATGACCTTCCGCCTGATCGTGAAGGAGGTCGCGATCCAGCGCGGGATCTACGCCACGTTCATGCCCAAGCCCCTGCAGTCCGAGTGGGGCTCCGCGATGCACCTCCACATGTCGTTGTTCGATGGCGACGACAACGCCTTCTACGACCCCGACGACGGCGAACTGAACATGTCGTCGACCGCTCGGGCCTTCACGGCCGGGGTGCTGCGCCATGCGCCCGAGTTCACCGCCGTGACCAACCAGTGGGTGAACTCCTACAAACGACTGACTCCCGGCTTCGAGGCTCCCGTGCACGTGTCGTGGGGCCAGGCCAACAGGTCGGCCCTGGTGCGGATCCCGCAGTCCAAGCCGGCCAAGGGCGCGGCGGCGCGGATCGAGTATCGCGCGCCCGATCCGGCCGGCAATCCGTACCTGGCCTTCTCGGTCCTGTTGGCCGCCGGCCTGCGTGGGATCGAGGAGGGCTACCAACTCCCGCCCCAGACCGAGGACAACATCTTCGAGATGAGCCCGGACGAACGGCGCGCGGCCGGCATCGAGAGCCTGCCGAAGGACCTGGGGGAGGCCGTGGCCCGGATGGAGGGCTCGGAACTGGTCCGCGACGTGATGGGGGAGCGGCTGTTCGAGTTCTTCCTCGCCAACAAGCGTCGCGACTGGGACCAGTATGCCTCGTACGTGAGCACGTTCGAACTGGACAAGTACCTGTCGATCCTCTGACTCGCCATGCGCCACCCGCGAATGTCGGGTGTGATGGCTGGGTCTCGTATCCGGGAGCGAGGGCTCACACCTGCCGAGGCGGGTGCGGGGTGTGATGGCTGGGTCTCGTATCCGGGAGCGAGGCTCACACCTGCCGAAGAGCAGGCCCGCGACGAGGTGGCGGCCCCGACTGGCACGATCCGCTCGGTGTCGGCATCCTCGCGATTCGTCGCCGCTGGTGACGCCCACCGACAGACGACGACAAGGCCCGGCAATGCCCACGCTCGCGGGGGTCGTGTTCGACCTCGACGGGACCCTCGTCGACACCGAGTCGGTCTCCCACGAGGTGCTGGTGGAGTCCCTTGCCGCCCTCGGCCACATCATCACCGACGACGAGGTCCACGCCCTGCGCGGCAAGGCGTGGTCGCACACCGGGCCATGGATGCTGGAGCGCTTCGGTGTCACGACCGAGCAGTACCGCGAACAGTCGCGCCACGGCTGGGAGGCGGCCTTCGAGGCGGGCATCGACACCTTCGCCGACACGACTGGCGTGCTGGCGGGCCTGGTCGACGAGGGCATCCCGGTGGCGGTGTGCACGTCCTCGGGTCGCGGGCACCTCGACCGCGTGCTCGATGCCGTGCCGGTGCTGCGCGAGGCCTTCACCGCGTCCGTCAGTGCGACCGACGTCACCAACCACAAGCCCGATCCCGAGTCCTACCAGCTGGCCGTGTCCCTGCTGGGGACGCCACCGGACCGCACCGTGGCCATCGAGGACACGGCGACCGGCGTGGCCGCGGCGGTCGCCGCCGGCCTGCGCGTCATCGCCCGCCGCAGTGGCCCCCCGGTCGACCTGTCGGCCGCCCACCTCGAGGTCACCGAGGTCACCCGCGACGCGCTGGACCGCGCCCTGGCCTGAGCCTCCACCCGTCCGCGCTCCCTGCGCCAACGTGGGTGCGAGGTGTCCGGTGCCCCGGACCGGCTGCACCCACATCGTTGGCCCGCGCGAGGTGGGTGCGAGGTGTCCGGCGGACCGGGCAGTGTGCACCCGATTCAGTCAGGGTCCACCGGTGTCCCGGCGGTGCCGCCGACCGCGGTGGCGATCCTGTCGAGGAGCGCGGTCGGGTGATCGAGCAGGTCGTAGGTGACCCACACGATCGTGCGGCCAGCTTCCTGGAACAGGGCCCAGCGCTCGCGATCCCGGGTGAAACTGGCCCGGTCACGGTGGAAGCCGAAGCCGTCACACTCGAGGACGACTGGGTGGTCCAGCAGAGCGATGTCCGCGTGAAGCACGAGGTCCGGGCGGACCCGGATTGGCAGCGGTCCGTCGCTGACTCGCCAACCGCCGGCGCGGGCGATGCTGCGTACCTCCACCTCGAAGCCCGAGTCCGAGGTGTCGCCCTGGCGGCTTCGCACGACCCGGTCGAACCGTGCTGCGCCGGGCGCCGTGACCCGTCGTCGGGACTCGACCGAGAGTGCACCGAGTCGGGCGAGCCGACGCTGTTGGGCGTCGATCACGAGGTTCCGAAGTTGCCGGTCGTCCAGGCGGCCGGACACGTCCCGAAGGGCACGAGCCGAGCCACCGTGGTGGTGTGAATTCCGTCGACGACCGCGACCGAGTCCGGGGGGAGGTCTCGGGTCCGGTGGACGACCAGGCGCGTCGGTGCCTTGTGGCGACGGCGGTGGGGGAGGGTGACCTCGATGCCCTGCTGGCCCGAGGGGTCCTCGAGTCCGTGCAGTCGGAGGGCGGTGGCGTGGCTGGCCACCGCCTCCTCGCCGAGCACCGCGACCGCGCCCAGGACGCAGGCTCGCCAGGTGACGGGTGCCCCGGGAGCCAGCCATCCGCCGGACGGCAATCGGCGGTAGGTGCCGCGGGCGACCCGGTCCCAGAATGTCGACGGCGGGACTCCGCAGGTGGCAGCCATGGCCGGCCAGACGACGCCATGGTGATGGGCCGCGTGGTCATGGAGCCGTCGGTCTGCATCGAGCACGTTGGCATCGTGCACCCCCCGACGTCCGTGCGGGCCGTGATTCGCCGGGCTGTGGAGGACCCAGGCCCCGTGCGCGCCCGGCAGGCGGGCGGGTGCGGGGCCGCCGGTGAGGCGGACCGGATGCACCCACTCGGGTTGCGGGCAAGGGGTGGGTGCGTGGCATCCGGTGGGCCGGACGGGATGCACCCGCTCGGGTAGTTGGGGGCGGGGTGGCGGGGACGGGGATTGGTCGGGGGGGGGGGCGTCAGGGAGGGGGGAGGAGGCCAGTGGCGGCGAGGTGGTCGGCCAAGGCGTGTGAACAGGTGGCCATGGCATGCTTCCAGGTCATCGCGGCCTCGCCGTCGGCGCCGTCGCTGACGCACTTGACGACCCGGACGGGGACGTCCAGGGCCCGGCAGGCCGCCACGACGGCGTAGCCCTCCATGTCGACCAGGGCGGCCCGGGTCGCCAGGGCCGCACGCAGGGCCGGGTCGGTGACGAAGCGGTCACCGGTCGCCAGGGTCACGCCGTCGCCGGCGAGGTCGAGCGGTCCGCCCGGCATGGCGCGACCGACCAGGTGCGAGATGCCGTCGACGTCCAGGTCGTGCTGCACGACCAGGCCGACCTCGATGACGGTGCCCATGGGCTGGTCGTGCAGGCCGCCGGCCGTCCCCAGGTTGACGACCAGGTCCACGTCGGGTCGATCATGCAGGTGGACCGCCAGCGTGGTCGCGGCGCTGACCTTGCCGACCCCGAGTTCCAGCACGTCGGCGTGGCGTGGCAGGGCGGCGGCCTCCTCGGCCAGCGCGGCCACGAACAGGGTCGTCACGATGTCGTGGTAGGTGACGGCTCGGGTCGCACGGGAGCGGTCAGGTTTAGGGCCGCGCCCCGCGTGCCGGTCCGCGGCCTGGCACGGTCGTCGGTCAGATCGCGCGGACGGGTGGCGATCGTGATCCGCCGGGCCGAGTCATGGCGCACCGTCACGATGCCGGCGAACCCGGCGGTGCGCAGGTCGGCCTCGATCTCGCCGCTGGTCACCAGGTGGTGGGCCATGCCGAAGCAGCGGGCGAACTCGTCGACGGTCATGGCGTCGTGGTCGGTGTAGCCCAGCGCGAGGCGGCCGCCGGGTTCCAACAGGTCGTGGAGGTGGGTGAAGTTGGCCACCCGGTCCGCCATGAAGTACACGACGTTGACGCCCCACGCGGCCTGCAGTGGCACCACCAGCCCCAGGTCCAGCAACGTCGTCTGATGGAGGTGGAGGCGGCGGTGTCCGACGGCGCGCCGGTGTCCGACGGCGCGCCGGTGGCGACGGCTGACGCGCCGCAGCATCGGACCGGACGGGTCGACCGCGTGGATCACCAGGTCGGCAACCTCCATCGCGGCGTCGACGCCCTGGCCCGGTCCGCACCCCACTTCCAGCACCCGCTGGCCGTCACGCAGGTCCAGCGCCGCCACCACCGCGCGCACGAGGTCGGTGTTGGACTCCAGCATCGCGTGGGCCGCGAGGTGGCCGAGCACGCCGCTCGGTTGCGCCAGTCGCGCCACGTAGTCGGCGCGCCAACGGCCGTCGCCGACGGCGGTCACCCCACGGGCGAGCCGTCCCCACATCCCATGCCCATCGTGTCCCGTCCACCCATCATGGCGGTCCGTGCACCCACTCGTCAATCCCGATCACGTCAACGGGTGGACGCAGGAGCGCACGGATTGCGGCCGCAGTGGGGCGTGAGTCCAACAATCCTGTTGCGTGCCCATGTCGACGGCTGCGCACGGAAGCCGGGGTCGCCCGCCCTCCGGGACCGAAACCGGTCACCACGGGCCCGTCGGGCGCGAAATCTCCCGTTGCGGTCGTAGGCGCACGCAAGGCGGGAAGTGCTCGTCATGCCACGGCCGCGGTAGTAGGGTGGCCCCCGGGCACCACGGTGCCGCGCGACGACAAGGATGCAGCCCATGGCGGACGCACTGGTCGAGATGAAGGGTGTCAACAAGTGGTTCGGCGAACTCCATGCCCTCAAGGACATCAACCTCGACATCGCCGAGCGTGAGGTCGTGGTCGTCATCGGACCGTCGGGATCGGGCAAGTCGACGCTGATCCGCACGATCAACCGTCTCGAGTCCATCCAGGAGGGCGAGATCTTCATCGACGGTGAGCAGCTGCCCGAAGAAGGCAAGGGCTTGGCCAAGTTGCGTGCCGAGGTGGGGATGGTGTTCCAGTCGTTCAACCTGTTCGCCCACAAGACCATCCTCGAGAACGTGACGCTGGGTCCCGTGAAGGTCCTGAAGCTGGACAAGGGGGAGGCCGAGCAACGCGCCCGCGACCTGCTCGAGCGGGTCGGGGTCGGGCACCAGGCCGACAAGTACCCGGCAGAACTCTCCGGTGGCCAGCAACAGCGGGTGGCGATTGCGCGCGCACTGGCCATGGAGCCCAAGGTGATGCTGTTCGACGAGCCGACCTCGGCCCTGGACCCGGAGATGATCAACGAGGTCCTGCAGGTCATGCTCGACCTCGCCGAGGGTGGCACGACGATGGTGGTCGTCACCCACGAGATGGGCTTCGCCCGGTCTGCCGCCGACCGCATGGTGTTCATGGACATGGGAGAGATCGTCGAGGAGAACGACCCCGAGTCCTTCTACCAGAACGCGGACACCGAACGCGCCCGCGACTTCCTGTCCAAGATCATCACCCACTGAATCCTGACCGAAGCGATTCCCAACTGGGCGCCGGCCACCGTCGGCCCCGCAACCAAGGAGCACACGCAATGCGAATGAGACGCAGTCAACGAGTCGGCGTGGTCGTCATGGCCTCCGCCGCGATGGTCCTGGCCGCCTGTGGCGACGACGCCGACAGCGGCAGCGGATCCGAGACCGCCCCCGAGGCGGTGACCGAGCCCGAGGCGATGTCCGAGACCGGCTCGATGTCCGAGACCGGCTCGATGTCCGAGACCGGCTCGATGTCCGAGACCGGCTCGATGTCCGAGACCGGCTCGATGTCCGAGACCGGCACCGAGACGATGTCGGAGACCGGCAGCGAGCCAGGCGCCGGCGGCGAGGACGTGGCCGCAATCCAGGAGGCGGGGACGATCCGCGTCGGGACGAAGTACGACCAGCCACTGTTCGGGGTGAACTCGCCATCTGGCGTCGTCGGCTTCGACGCCGAGATCGCCAGGCTCGTCGCTGACTCCCTGGGCGTCGAGATCGAGTTCCAGGAGGCCGTGTCGGCCAACCGTGAGCCGTTCCTGGAGAACGATCAGGTCGACTTGGTGGCCGCGACCTACACCATCAACGACGAGCGCGACGAGGTGGTGGACTTTGCGGGCCCGTACTACGTCGCCGGCCAGGACATCATGGTGGTGAAGGACAACCCTGAAGGCATCGAAGGCATCGACAGCCTGAACACCGCCGAGCTGACGACGTGCACGGCTGAGGGCTCGACCTCGCTGGACAACCTGAACGAGATGGCGCCCGACGCAGACGTCATCACCTTCGACACCTACTCCAAGTGCGCAGACGCCATGCGCCAGGGCCGCGCCCAGGCCGTCACCACGGACAACGTCATCCTGCTGGGCCTGATCTCGGAGGCCCCGGACGAATTCCAGTTGGTGGACAACGCCTTCACCGAAGAGCCGTACGGGGTCGGGGTGCCCGAGGCCAGTGACCTCCGCTGCTACGTCAACGGCGTCCTTCAGGAAGCCTACGACAGCGGCGCATGGGCTACCGCGTACGAGGAGACGGTTGGCACTGCCGGTTCGAAGACACCCGAGCCGCCGCCGCTGAACAACGACGGCTGCTGACCTCCCCTGCGCATCTCGGACTGGCCGCCGCTGAGGCGGCCAGTCCGAGACGCCGGGCGCAACACCCACGATCAGGGAGGGTCTCCGATGATCGACTTCTATTCGACCAACGCCGACAGATTCATCGACGGCACGATCGTCACCGTTCGACTGGCGTTGCTCTCGTTCGCGATCGCCGTCGTGGTGGGCGTGATCATCGCTTCTTTTCGAGTCAGCCCCGTGCCGCCGCTGCAACGATTTGCAGCCGCTTATGTCTCCCTCTTCCGGAATCTGCCGCTTCTGGTGATCTTCTTCCTGGCCCTGTTCGGGTTGGGGGACCTCGGACTTGTCTACGACGGCTTTCCGACTGCGGTCGTTGCACTGGGGATGTACACGGGCGCCTACATGGCGGAGGTGATCCGATCCGGGATCAACTCCGTTTCGTCGGGACAGGCTGAGGCGGGGCGAGCCATCGGACTGGGCTTCATTCCATTGCTGGTGACCATCGTTATCCCGCAGGCCGTTCGAACGGTGATTGCCCCGATCGGGAACCTGTTCATCGCCAACTTCAAGAACACGGCTGTCGCACTGACGATCACGGTCACGGAGTTGACGTTCGTCTCTCGGCAGCTCATCAACCAGACGGCCCAGGTCGCCTACTCCGTGGGCGGCGCCGCAATCATCTACACGGTGATCCTGCTGGGGGTCGGATGGGCCTTCCGTTCGCTCGAGTCGCGCTATGCCATCAAGCGCTGAGGAGGCGACATGTCGATGGTCCTGACCGAAGCGCTCGGCCCACGGGCGAAATCCCGCGTTCGCATCGCCAACTGGGTCACCCTGGTCGTCATTGGGCTCCTGGTGGCCTTCGTCGTACGTCAACTGTGGACTGCCGGCCAACTCGAATGGCGCCTCTGGGAGCCGTTCACGGTCTGGATCAACCTCGAGTTTCTCCTCCTGGGTCTCGCGAACACGCTGAAGGCCGCAGTCATCGCGATGGTGTTCTCGATCGCAACCGGGTTCCTCTTTGCCCTTGGTCGTCTGGCTCGCTCGCCCTGGGTCCGAGGGTTGTGCGTGTCCTACGTCGAGTTCTTCCGATCGATCCCCCTGCTGCTCGCCATCTTCGGGGTCTTCTTCGGGCTCGCCGCAGCCGGCTTTGACGCGAGTCCTTTGACGTCGCTGGTCATCGCGTTGATCCTCTACAACTCTGCTGTGCTGTCGGAGATCTTCCGTGCAGGCATCAACTCGCTGGACAAGGGACAGTCGGAGGCGGCCATGGCAGTGGGCCTGCGCTACTGGCCGATGATGCGAATCGTCATCCTGCCTCAGGCGGTACGGCGAATGATCCCGGCGATCGTCGCCCAGTTGGCGACCCTGTCCAAGGACGTCTCACTGGGATTCGTCATCAGCTATGAGGAAGTGGTCTCACGCGGGACCGGGTTCTCCGCCTTCTCCCCGGCCGGCAACCTGCAGGCCTACGTGGTCGTTGGCGTGATCTACTTCATCCTTGTCTACCTCCTGGCGAAGCTCGCTGCCTACCTGGACACGCGAGAAGCACGGGCACCGAAGGCCGCCGCGGACCCGGACGCCGCCGCGATCGACACCGAGATCGACCTCGCGTGAGCCGTCCACGCACCGGGAGGTTGTTCACCCGGCTCGGTGCACGATGCGCAGTGTGAGGCATTCCGGCCCCCTGTGGCCGGTTCGCCCCACAGTCGCCACACGGTTCGCACCAGGAGCGGAGATGGACGAGGTGATCGGGTGGTCGGCCCGAGAGGCCGTTGCGGCGCTGCGTGCTGGGGACGTGCGCCCGTCCGAGCTCGTGCGGGCCAGCCTGGACCGGATCGCCGAGGTCGACGGGTCGGTGAACGCCCTGCCCACGACATGCCAGCAGCGTGCGGTCGAACACGCCCGGCGGTTGGAGGACGAGGGCGCCGCGGGCGATTCCGGGCTCCTGGCCGGGTTGCCGCTCGCGATCAAGGACCTGACCGACGTTGCCGGGGTCCGCACCACGCGTGGCTCGACGATCCACGCCGACCGGGTGCCCGACACGTCCAACCTGTGTGTCCAGCGCCTGGAGGACCGTGGTGGCATCGTCGTCGCAAAATCCAACACGCCCGAGTTCGGCAATGGGGCGAACACGGTCAACGAGGTGTTCGGGGCCACCCGCAACCCGTGGGACACCACACGCAGCCCGGGGGGCTCATCGGGTGGGGCGGCCGCGGCACTGAAGACCGGGCAGGTGTGGTTGGCCCAGGGCAGCGACGTCGGCGGCTCGCTGCGGACCCCGGCGTCGTTCTGTGGCGTGGTCGGCCTGCGCCCGACCCCGGGCCGGGTCGCCCACGGCCCCGTGGCCAACCCGTTCGACGACGCCGGCGTGGACGGCCCGATGGCCCGATCGGTCGGTGACGTCGCCCTGATGCTGGACGCGATGGCGGGGTCCCATCCCCGCGACCCGGTCAGCCTCGAGGCGCCCGAGCTGGCCTACGTCGACGTGGTGGCCATGGCACGGCCACCGGCACGGATCGCCTTCACGCCCGACCTCGGCGGCTACACCACGGTTGATCCGGAGGTGGTGGCGATCTGCCGGTCGGCGGTGAAGCGACTGGGCGCGCTCGGGACCGACGTCGGGGAGGCCACCGTCGACGTCACCGGGATGCACGAGGCCTACCACCTGTTGCGTGGTCGGCTGCAGGCCGACCTCGGCCACGGGCTGGGCGACGACCTGGCTCGCACCAACGACGACGTGCAGTGGAACGTGCGCTTCGGGCAGCAGCTGACCGGGGCCGACCTGGCCCGGGGGCGGGCGCTGCGGGCGCAGGTCCGGGACCGGTGGCTGGACTTCTGTGACGACTGGCACCTGTTGGCGCTGCCGGCGGCGATCGTGCCGGCACCGCCGATCGAGGTCCGGTCGATGGACGACTACGCCGGGATGGCGTTCGAGACCTACATCGACTGGGTCAAGATCACCTTCCTCGCGACGACGGTGGCGTCGCCGGCGCTGGTGGTTCCGGTGGGGTTCACCGCGGCCGGACTGCCGGTCGGGTTGCAACTGGTCGCCGCGCCCCGCCGGGAGGACGTGGTGCTGTCCGCCGGTGCCGTGCTGGAAGCCGATCTCGGCCTGGACCTGCGCCCGATCGACCCGCGCACCTCCACCGCGGCCTGACTCGCACATCCATCCGGCACCGCGCGGTGTCGGCCTGTGACGTGGGTGAGGAGCCGTGCGACCGGGCGACGAGCCACTCGGCCTGGCGGCCGCCCTGCTGGAGATGGGCGTCGGCGCCGTGGCACCCATCCGCGACGAGGTGGCCGCGCGGGTCGGGCGGCGCCTGCACGAGCACCTGGTGGCCGGCGTGCTGCGGCCGCTGCGGTGTCCGACGTGGTCGCGGCAGCGGGCGGACGGCGGCGTCGCGCCGCTCGTCGTATGGGCGACGGCCTGGCCCCCGTCGCCGGGGCCGGTCTCGGGACGCCGGACCGGTGAGCCCTGCGACCCCGGTCCCGGGCGCCGTGCGGCCACTGCGCGACCAGCCCCCGGACGACCACCCGGGAAGGGTCTGGTGGTATCTGGCGACGCCCATGCCGCCTCTCGTCTGGTGCCCGCGCCCGACCCGCCAGCCCACGGGAGTCACGACGATGACCGCAGCCGATGACGCCATGTCCCACGACCTCGCCCCCGATGGTCCCATCGACGACCTCGACGTCGCTGCCCTCACCCACCTCGCCACGGCCTGGCGCCGGATCGATCCCGTCCCCGACACCCTCGTCGGGGCCGTGACGTTCGCGGTCGCACTCGACGAGGTCTGGGCCCAGGTTGCCCACATCCAGCGCCAGGACTCGCGCGGACCACTGGCCGGCGTCCGGGGCGGCTCCGACGCGACATCGGTCGCGCCGGGCATGTCGTTTTCCAGCAGCGACCTGACGATGACGATCATGACCTCGCCGATCGACAGTGGGCGGCTCCGCATCGACGGGTGGGTGGCCCCGGACGACGGGGGCGCCGTCGGGCTGCGGGTCGCGGACGAGACCCGGCGAAAGGTCCCCGAGCAGGGGCGCTTCTGGTTTGATGACGTTCCGCGCGGGCTCGTCCAACTCTTCGTCGAGGCGACGGACGGCACGGTCCGCATGATCACGCCCGCCGTGGAGTTGTAGGCCCGACACCGCCAGCCCGACGTCCCCAGGACATCCCCCATGCCCCGTATGCACCGTCCCACCACCGTCGAGCAGATCGTCCAGGACCGCGGGCTGCCTGCCGGGGACCACGAACCCTCGTTGCAGGTGTCGGACGCCGCCGCCCTGCGATACGGCGCTCGCCGTCTCGACCCGGTCCGCGCCTCGCGCCAGGACCGCCGCCGCGATCGCAACGACCGCCGGGACTGGTATCGCCCCACCCGATACTGCGCGGACCGGTTGCTCGTGACGACCCCGTCCGGCGACGTAGGCGATTCAGACGCGATCGTGGGCGAGATCAACGGCATCCTGCGGGACGCCGGCGAGCCGTTCACCGTCCGGCTCGACGGCCGCGACGTCGACCTCCGGGCGCTCGTGCCCGATGACATCGCCCTTGGCGCGGAGGAGGAACAGGCCCTCCGGCTCGCCTGCGACGCCACCGTGCACCTCGAACTGGTGCGCGGGCACCATGACGACGACGAGCCAGACGCCTGGCGGGCGCTGTTGTGCATCCGCGACGCCGGATCCAAACTGGTCGTGGCACTCGACCACCTGGTGGGGCCCCCGAGCGTGCAGGGCCAGCCGTTCACGTCGGGCGGCCCGTTCACGTCCGGCGGTCCGTTCACGTCCGGCGGTCCGTTCACGTCGGGCGGTCCGTTCACGTCGGGCGGCGGGCTCGCCAGCGCGATCGCGCAGTACGCCGTGCCCGGTGGCGGTGGGCGGATGCCGGTCACCTGGGTCGGTCCTGACCCGGTCGATCCGGCCGGTGACGGTCCGGTCGTGGTGGTCGTGGACACGCCCGTCCGGGAGCACCGCTGGTTGCCGGACCAGGCCGGTGACGTCGGCATTGTGGAACGCCTGCCGACGGTGGGCGTCAACGACGACACGGCGGTGGCGCTGGGAGAGCACGACCTGGTCACGGGCTCGCTCACCGTCGACCCGCTGGTGCGGGAGCTCCAGCCGCAGGCCGGTCACGGCACCTTCATCGCCGGCCTCGTCCGCCAGGCGTGCCCGAACGCCCGCATCGTGAGCGTGCCCTTGTACGGGGCCGACGGGGTCGTGCCCGAGGGCGAGCTCCTCCGGGTGCTGTCCGGGCTGGTGGTGCGCCAGATCCTCGCCCGCCATGGGCGCCAGGTCGCCGGCCACCGCGGGGGCCTGGTCGACGTCGTGTCCCTGTCGCTGGGGTACTACCACGAGCGTCCCGAGGATCCGGCGTTCACGGCCATCCTCACCCCGCGACTGGAGGCACTGGCGCGGCTGGGCGTGCTGGTCGTGGCCTCGGCCGGCAACGACGCGACGGTCCGCCCCTGTTGGCCGGCCGCCCTGGCGCCGGCCATCCCCGTTCCCGCGCCGGCTTCGGCCGACGGCGGGCCGGACGTCGCCGCGGGGGACGGTGGCGACGAGCAGGACGAGCACGACGGGCCCGCACGCCGTCCGAGCCTGGAACTGTCGCGGGCGCTGGTGCCGCTCCTGGCGGTCGGTGCCACGAACCCCGACAGCACGACCGCCATGTTCAGCAACGACGGGCCGTGGGTGATGGCCTGGCGGTTGGGCGTGTCGCTCGTGTCGACGTTCCCGTTGGTCGATGCCGGCGGCGGGCCTGCAGCCGAGGGCGAGGTGGCGTCTGGACGCCGGCGGACCTCGCTGGACTACGACGACTACCGCGGGTTCGCGATGTGGAGCGGGACATCGTTCTCGGCGCCCCTGCTGGCAGGTCAGTACGCGGCGGCGCTGGCCGGGGTCGGCCTGCCCGCAGTCGGCGACGAGGTCGAGCCTGCCATGGAGGCGGCGTGGAGGGCCCTGGCGACGCTGGACGACCTGCAGCACCTGGAGCGGCCGGCTGCACCGGCGTGACCGGACGCGCGTCGCGAGCCGACCTCCGCGCACGGGTGGACCGCGGTCGCCGCGCCATCGAGGCGCACGACTTCGCGACCGCGGCCCGGCTCACGGCCGCGGTTGTCGACGCACTCGACGGCGCCGAGGATCCCGGTGACCTGCGGCTGCTGGTGCGGGCCCTGACCATCCTGGCCTGTTCGCGCCACGAGATCGGGGGCGACCAGTCGTGGCCGGGCCTGCTGGAGCGGGCGTCCGTACTGGCCACCGAGCGCGACCTGCCCGACCTGCAGGTGGCCGTCCGTGGGGCGATGGGCTACTGCCATCTCCGGTCGGGTGACGTGGACGCCGCCATGGCGGTCTTCGCGAGGGCCGATCCGTGGCTGGACGACTGCCCGTTGGAGGACCGGGTCCGGCTCCTGCTCAACCGCGGGACCGCCCACCTGGAGCGAGGGTCGCTGACTGCGGCCGGCGAGGACCTCGCGCGGGTCGAGCGCGAGGCGCTGGACGGCGACCTGCACGAGTTGGCTCAGAAGGCGCGACACAACCGGGGGTTCCTGGCCTTCCTGCGCGGCGACCTGCCGTCGGCGCTGGAACGGTTCTCGACGCCGGCCGTGGACCCGGAGCGGGACCCGGCCGTCGCCGCGATCCTGTCGGACCCGCTGGCACACATGGACCGGGCCCGGGTGCTGTTGGAGGTCGGACTGGTGGACGACGCCGACGACCTGCTGGCCGAGGCGATCGTCGGCCTGCGTCGGTCGGCCCGGCCGCAGGACCAGGGCGAGGCGCATCTCGCCCGTGCACGCGGGGCCCTGATCGCGGGCGACCTCGATGCGGCCGAGGACCAGACCGTCGCGGCCGCGGAGCGCTTCGACGAACGGGGCAACGAGCGCTGGCTGCGGCGCGCCGTGTTCACCCGGCTGGCGGTGCGGGTGGAGCGCCTCCAGGCCGCCACGGCGACGGCCGACGCCCGTGACCCGACGACGCTCGGGGTGCTGACGTCGGACGCCGCACAGGCCCTGGACCTGGCCGACCGGATCGATGGGCTGCTGGCCGCAGCCACCGCCGCCGGCGACCTCGAGATCGCGGTGCCTGCGCGCGCCATGCTGGCCGAGGCCGCGCTGCTGGCCGGTGACCGCGAGCGCGCGGTGCGTGCCCTGGCCGACGCCGATCCGGGCGAGGACGAGGCGGTGAGCATCCGGTTGCGGTGGCACCGGGCGCGGGCGGCACTGGCGGCCACCGGTGGCGGTGACGTCCAGTCGATCGTGCGGGAGGGCCTCCGGGAACTGTCGCGTGCCCAGGCGCGCGTCGGGTCGGTGGACCTGCGCACCGCGATGGCCATCCACGGCCACGAACTGGCGGAGTTGGGGGTGGCCGACGCCCTGGCGACCGCGGATCCCGGGGCCGTCCACGCCGTGGTGGAGCGGGCACACGCGTCCTCCACCCGGCTGACCCCGGTCCGGGCGGACGCGTCCGAACGGGAACTGGGCCAGTTGGCGCGGCTGCGGCGGGCCAACGACGCGCTCTGGCGCCTGGACCGGGACGCGCGTCCGGACGAGGCTGCCCAACTCCGACGACAGGTCGCCGACCTCGAGCAGTCCCTCCGCCAGCAGGAGTGGCACCGCACCGCGACCGGCGCCGCCACCGACGTGGTGGCGCTGGCGGCGTTGCAGGGTCGGCTGACACGGTCGGGTGCGATCGCCGCGTCGTTCACCGCCGTCGGGCCGGACCTGTCGGTGGTGCGCATCGACGGGTCGTCGTTGGCGGTGATCCGGTTGGGGCCGCTCGGCCCGGTCCGGGCCCGCGTCGACCGGCTCCGATCGGACCTGCAGGCCTTGGTCCTGCCCGGGGTGCCCGAGTCCGTACGTGGCGTCATGCGCCAGTCCGTGACCGCCACCCTCGCGAGCCTGTCGGACACGCTCCTGGGACCGCTCGACCTCGGTCCGGCGCCGCTGGTGGTGGTGCCCCACGGACGCCTGGCGCTGGTCCCCTGGCCGCTGCTGGCCGGTCGGCGAGGACGATCTACGACCACGGCCCCGTGCCTGACCGAGTGGGTGCGACAGGCCGATCGGCACGGGCGTGGGGGCGGCTCGCGCGAGGTGGTCGCGGTGGCCGGGCCAGGGTTGGCGCGGGCCGCGGCCGAGGCGACGGCGGTCGCGGGATCGTGGCCTCGTGCCCGGACGCTGGTGGGCCCGGCCGCGACCGGCAACGCCGTGCGGCGGGCGCTGGACGCCGCCGACGTGGTCCACCTGGCCACGCACGGCACCCACCAGGTGTCGTCTCCGCTGTTCTCGTCGCTGCGGCTCGAGGACGGCCCGATCTTCGCCCACGAACTCGGCAGCGACGCGGCCGCCCGACTGGTGGTGCTGTCTGCCTGCGAGGTCGGGTCCCACACCATCCGTCGTGGCGACGAGCCACTCGGGATGACGGCGGCGCTGCTGCAGGCCGAGGTGCCGACCGTGTTGGCCAGCGTCGCCCGGGTCCGCGACACCGACGCCCACGACGTGATGGTGGACGTCCACGGTCGATTGGCCGCGGGCGCCAGCCCCGCCGCCGCCCTGGGAACGGCCCTCGCGATCGCGGCCGAGGACGGGCACCTGGTGCCGTTCACCTGCGTGGGTGGTGGCCTCCAGCCCCTGTGAACGTCGGCCTCTTTTGCGCGCGGACGCGGTCGGTCGGCGGGCCCGACGGCGGTCGTGCCGGTCCGGTGCGATCCCATGCGCCGTCCAGGCACGGACACGGGACGGCCCACACCGGCGGGAGTGGTGCCCAACCACCCCCGCCGGTGGTGCCGGAGAGCGGTCCCCCCGAACCGGTCCGGCTTCCGTGCCTCGCGCGTCATGCCGACCCCCGCCCACTCCGGGGCGCGGTCGGCACCGTCGTCGCATCAGACCCTGATATTGCAGATGGGTGAGGGCCGGGTCGGGCCGGTTCCGTGACAAGTGCCCCTGTCGCGGCGAATCTCGGAGGTATCTGGCCAAACGAGATCGCAGCGAAGGGGCACCGTCGTGGTGAACGTTACCGGCAGGCT
>JBBSMS010000042.1:0-24256 GCA_038233055.1 Nitriliruptorales bacterium | reverse complement strand
GAACCGGGTGATCCCGACGCCGTCCACGACGTCGACACGACCGCAACCTCGGGTGCCGACGGATGGACGGTCACCGGCCGCAAGACCGCCGTCGACGGGGGCCCCGGCGCGGAGGTCCTGCTCGTCACGGCGGCGACCGACAACGGACTGGGCCTGTTCGCCGTCGACCCGGCGGAGGCGACCGTGCACGATGTGGCTCGCATCGACGGGGGCGGTACCAGCGAGGTCGTCCTGGACGCCACCCCCGCCCGATTGCTGGGCACCGACGTTGGCGACGCCATCGACGCGGCGCTGGATGCCGGCCGGGTTGCCTTGTGCGCGGAGGCGGTCGGAGCGATGAAACGGCTCGTCGACATGACCACCGACCACCTCACCTCCCGGAAGCAGTTCGGTCGGCCCCTGGCGAGCTTCCAGGCCCTGCAGCATCGTGTCGTCGACCTCGAAATCGAGCTCGAGCAGGCCCGATCGATCACGATCCGCGCGGCCGCAGACCTGGACACGCCGGCCGGGCCACGCTCGGTCGCGCTGGCCAAGCACCTGGTGGGCCGTGCGGCCCGCCAGGTCGCCGAGGAGTCGATCCAGTTGCACGGCGGGATCGGCATGACCTGGGAGTATCCCGGTGCCCACGTCGCCAAGCGCCTGGTGATGCTCGATGCCCAACTGGGCGACAGCGACCACCAGGTCCAGCGCGTGGTGGCCATGGGGCCGCCGACGGACTGACCAGTCCCATCTCGGCGACCGAGTCGGTCGACCCTGACCAGGCCGATCGGGCGGCGCCCGATCAGGCGAGTCAGACGCCGTTGATCTCGTCATCAGCGAGTTCCTGCACCAGTTCATCGCCGTGCAGGCGACCCCGGAGCTTGTCGCGGCCACGTTCCACCGCCGACAGGGTCTTGTTCAGAACAATCTCGAAGTTGGCGAGTTTGCCGTCGACGTAGTCGTCGGCGTCCAGCCGCATCTGGCGCGCCCGTTCCTGGGCGTCGTCGACGATCCGGCCCGCCTCGCGGTTGGCGGCCTCGACCACCTCGGTGCGCGAGATCAACCGCGCGCGCTCGGAACGGGCCTCCTCGATGATGCGGGTGGCCTCGGCCTGGGCCGACTCGAGCACCTCCTCGCGCTCCTTGACGACCCAGCGGGCCTGGCGCAACTCCTCGGGCATGGCCGAGCGCAGGTCCGCGACCATGCCCTGGGCCTCGGCCTTGCCGAGCATGATCGACGACGACAGCGGGACCGGCTTGGCCGCGGCGATCATCCGTTCCAGTTGGCGCAGCCGGCTGTCCACGTCGATCGCGTCACCGCGGCCCGCCCCGCGCTGGGGTTCGTGCCGGTCGACGACATCGGGGACTTCGAAGTCGGACATCGGGGCGGCCTTGGCTCGGGCTGAACGGGGTCGTGGTGCGACAGGACGGCCCGCCGGGACGAGCACGGGCATGATCCTACAACTTCACGCGTCGGAACCCCACGACTTCACCATGGGCCACAGGCCATCGAGGTCGGGCGGGTTCAGTCCGACTCGGCCAGCCGGGCCAGCAGGGCCGCCTCCACCACCGACGGCACGGTGCCGGTGATGTCGCCACCGAACCTCGCCACCTCCTTGACCAGCGACGACGACAGATACGACGACGACGGGCTCGCGGGGACGAACATCGTCTCCACGTCCCCGATGCGCGCGTTCATCTGGGCCATCTGGAGTTCGTACTCGAAGTCGGCGACGGCACGCAGTCCCTTGGCGATGACGCCGATGTCGTGGGCGTTGCACCAGTCGACGAGCAGTCCCTCGAAGGAATCGACCGTCACGTTGCCGAGGTGGTCGAGGCTGGCACGGATCAGTTCCATGCGTTCGTCGACCGTGAACAGGCCCTGCTTGGCCCGGTTGACCAGCACCGCCACGACCACGCCGTCGACCCGGCGGGCGACCCGTTTGACCACGTCGACGTGGCCGTTGGTGATGGGGTCGAAGGACCCGGGCACGACGACCTGCATGGTCATGCCTCCCGCTCGGCCTCGACGATCCGGGTGTCACCGTAGCGACGCTCCCGCGTGACCAGCAGTGACTCGGGCCAGTCGGCGTCCGGCCCCTTCGCGGCCTGTTCGAGCCGGACCAGCCCGCCCGGCGCCAGCACGCCGGGGACGGCCGCCAGCACCTCGCCCAGTTCGTCGGGGTCGACCCGGTACGGCGGGTCGAGGAACACCAGGTCGAAGGTGGCACCGGCCGTGGCCAGGTCCGGGACCGCCGAGCGCACGTCGCGGGCCACCACGTCGGCCCGGTCATCGCCGCGGGTGGTGGCGAGGTTGTCGCGGATGGTGGCGCAGGCCCGACGATCGCGTTCGACGAAGGTGGCCGTCGCGGCGCCGCGGGACAACGCCTCGATCCCCATCGCTCCCGATCCGGCGTAGAGGTCCAGCACCCGGGTGCCCGCGATCACGGCCTGCAACGACGAGAACACGGCCTCCCGCACGCGATCCGTCGTCGGCCGCGTGCCACGCCCGGTCGGGGCCACCAGGGGATGGCCCTTCGCCGTGCCGGCGATCACCCGCATGGTGTTCCTCCCGTTCTCGTCGTCGCGCCGGATCGTCCGCCTCACGGTGCATCGAGTGTGCCGGTCGCGGCCCGTGGTGGCCGGGATCCGCCCACTCGATGGATGGGGCGTCGACGGTGGCGCATGGGCTCGGGACGGGTGGTGGGCGGGGTGGTCAGGGGGCGGGGTGGTCAGGGGGCGGAGTCGGTGGCGCCGAGTCGGTCCAGCACGAAGGCCAACTCGAACGCGCGTTCCTCCCAGGCCCGGTAGCGACCGGACGGTCCCCCGTGGCCGGCACCCAACTCGGTCTTCAGGAGGATCGGCCGGTCCGAGGTGGTGTGGTCGCGCAACCGGGCCACCCACTTGGCGGGTTCCCAGTAGCCGACTCGCGGATCGGTCAGGCCGGCCGTGACCAGCATCGCCGGGTAGGCGGCGTCGGTCACGTTGTCGTAGGGCGAGTAGGCCCGGATGACCTTGAACCAGGCCTCCTCCAGCGGGTTGCCCCACTCCTCGTACTCCCCCACGGTCAGCGGCAGCGTGGGGTCAGACATCGTCGACAGCACGTCGACGAACGGCACCGCGGCCACGACCGCCGCGGCCAGGTCGGGACGTGCGTTGACCACCGCGCCCATCAGCAGCCCGCCGGCGGACCCACCCTCGAGCGCCAGCCGGTCGTTGGTGGTCACGCCGGACGCGACGAGGTGGTCCGCGACCGCGACGAAGTCGGCAAACGAGTTGGGCTTGTGGTCGAACTTGCCGGCGAGGTACCAGCCCCGGCCCATCTCCCCGCCACCACGGACGTGGGCGATCGCCAGGACGCAGCCGCGGTCGAGCAGGCTCAGCCGCGACACCGAAAACCCCGGGTCAAGCGAGATCTCGTAGGCGCCGTAGCCGTACAGCAGCGTCGGGGCGGGCGTCGCCAGGTCGACCCGGTGCACGATCGAGATCGGGATGCGGGTGCCGTCCGGCGCCACGGCCCAGTCCCGCCGCGAGGTGTACCCGGCCGGGTCGTAGTCGCCGCCGACGGGCTCCACCCGCACCGTGACGCGATCGTCGGCCCCGGTTGGACGCAGGCCGTCGCCACACAGGCGCAGTTCGACCTCGCTGAGGGGCTGGGTCAGCGACGTGTAGGCGAACCGGTACCAGTCGGTGACGTCATCGGGGTTGTCGGCGACCGCCGAGGTGTGGACCTCCTCGGGCCAGTCCAGCACGCCGGTGTCGCGGTCGCCGTCGGTCGGGTCGAGGATGCGAGTCTGCACCCGGGCCCCGGTTCGTTCCGACACCAGCAGCACCCTGGCGAACGCATCGACCCCGTCGAGCCGGATGCCCGGCCGGTGCGCCAGCATCTCGACCCAGGCCGACGGGTCGGCCGTACCGCCACGGCCGTCGGTGAGCGGCGCGGCCAGCAACCGGAAGTCCTCGGCGGACCCGTCGCCACCGTCGTTTGTCGTCACCAGCAGGCGGTCGCGCGCGCGGTCGTGCTCGACCTCGTACTCCACGCCCGGACGACGTGGGGCCACGACCCATGGGCTGGCGGCGGGGTCGTGGGCGTCGAGCAGGCGGACCTCGCTGGTGGTCGACGACCCGACCGCGATCTCGACGAAGGCGCGCGACCGGTGGGTCGACAGGCCCATCCAGAAGCGCTCGTCCTCCTCGTGGTGGAGCAACTGGTCATGGTCGGGCCCACCGGGACCGCCGACGATGTGCCGCCACGCACGGTGCGGGCGCTGGGCATCGTCGGGTTCGAGCCAGAACAGGCGCGACGCGTCGGCCGACCAGGCCAGGCCGTACGTTGCCCGGTTCACCACCGTGGCGTCGTCTCCCGTGGCGAGGTCGCGGACGACCAGCCGGTACAACTCACGCCCGGTGGTGTCGACCAGCCACGCCAGGGACCGGTGGTCGGGCGAGATCGCGAACCCGCCCAGCACGAAGTAGTCGTGACCCTCGGCCTCGACGTTCTCGTCCAACAGGACCTGCTCCCCGTCCGGGGTGGCGTCCGGGGCCACGGGGGCGACGTCGGCGTGGCGGTCCCCGGTGGCGGGTCGGCGACAGTGAATCCCGTAGTCGCGCCCCTCGACCGTGCGCGAGTAGTAGACCCAGCCGTCGTCGAGCACCCCGCTGGAGGTGTCGGTCTCGACCACGCGCGACCGGATCTCGTCGTAGATGGTGGTCCGGAGGTCGGCCAGGTGGGCCAGTACCTCGTCGGTGTGGGTGTTGTTGTCGGTCAGCCAGGCGAGCGTGGTCGGGTCCTCCGGGTCGCGCATCCACCCGTAGTGGTCCACGAAGTCCTCGCCGAACCGCGTGACGGAGGTGGTGCGCCGCTCGGCGCGTGGTGCGGAGGAGGCCATGGCGTGGGCAGCCTGTCGGTGTGGCGGTGGGTTCGCGGCCCAGACCGTACAGCCGCCGGGCGTCGACCCGGCCGGGCCCGACTGCCGTGAACGCCACGGCGGCCGGGGTCCCACCCGACGTCGACGAGTTCGTGCATGCCGACGTCGCCCGGGCCACGGCAACCACGATCGACGCGCCGCTGGTGGCCGTGGCGGACGCCGTGTGGCGCGACGGCGCCGTGGACACGACCTGCTCGACCCGGCCGGACGGCTACGGCCAGCCCGACGAGCCACCGGACGCCACCCGCCGACATGACCGATGTCACGTCGGACACGTGACGCCTGCGACTGCCGAACGCGCTCCCGGGGACGCACCATCGTCGTTGCCACCTCGACAGGAGCAACGATGACCGACCGACCCGACCCCCTGCGTGTCCGGGATGTCCGGTTCACCTACCCCGGGGCCGAGCGCCCCGCCCTGGACGGGGTGGATCTCGACGTCCGTCCGGGCGAGTGCCTCGCCCTGCTGGGACCCAACGGCGCCGGCAAGACCACCCTGATCCGGACGATCACCGGCATGCGAGCGCCCGACACGGGCACCGCCCGGGTCGCGGGCGACGACCCCCGGTGGGCAACGACCCGGTCCAGGATCGGCGTCATGCTGCAGTCGACGGCCTTCCCGAGCCACCTCACGGTGCGCGAGTTGGTCGAGGGTGCCGCTGCGCGGGCGGGCAGGACCGCGCGCGACGTCGACGACGTGCTGGCCGAGGTCGGACTGGAGGACCTCGCGACCCGACGCAGCCACAGGCTGTCAGGTGGACAGCGTCGCCGACTCCAACTGGCCCGGGCCCTGGTCGTGGACCCGACCCTGCTGGTCCTCGACGAGCCGACCGAGGGGCTGGACGCCGAGTCCCGTCGAGCCACGTGGGACCACCTGGCCGCCCGCCGCGACGCCGGCATGGCCATCCTGCTCACGACGCACCTGGTCGCCGAGGCCGGGGAGGTCGCCGACCGGGTCGCGGTCATCGCCGACGGACGGATCGTCGCCAACGCGTCGCCCGAGGTGCTGGTCGACGGCCTGCCCGACCGCACGATCCACCTGGCGACCGACGTCCCGCTCGACCAGGCCCGATCCCTGTCCGGGGTCGACCATGTCACGGCGACGGCGGCCGAGGCGGGCTCGCGGTCGACGCTGTCGATCACCACCCGGCACCCGGAGGGGATCCTGCGCTCCCTGCTCGCCTCCGACCCGGACGCCAGCGACCTGCGGGTCGTCGGGGCCAGCCTGGAGGACGCCGTGCTGGCCATCACCGCCGACCACCCCACCCGGGACGTCGTGGACCGTCCCGGCGGCGCCGACGCACGACCGGGTGGCCCGTCCCGCCGCTCCCCCACGGGCCCGGCGACCATGCCGGTCGCGACCGCCACCACCACGACCTCCGCCGAGACCGCGCCGACCGGCACCGATCGAACCCCGGCGCGCCTGACCGACAGGACCCCCGCATGAGCACCTCCACCACCCCACTGTCCGCCGCCCCGACGACTCGACGGGCCCGGTCCGCGGGACCCGGCGCCATGACCCTGCTGGCACTGGAGGTTCGTGACGAGATGCGGATCATCCGCCGCGAACCGGCCGCGTTGTTCTTCAGCGTGCTGATGCCGGTGATGTTCTACATGCTGTTCGTCGCGCTCTTCGGACGCGAGATGCCGACCGGGGCGTCGCGGCCTGTCGGCACGTTCATGTTGGCGACCTTCGGGACCTACGGTGCCATCGTGGCCACGATGATGAACCCCGGCATCTCGTTGGCCACGGCCCGCGAGAACGGCTGGTTCGAGAACGTCCGGGTGTCACCCGTCCCGGTGGGGGTCCACCTTGCCGCCAAGGTGGTGGCGACGGTGCCGTTCGTGGCCGGCATCCTGGTCGCGATGACCGCCGCCTCCGCCGCGCTGGGCGTGCTGGAGGTGTCGGTGACCGAGTGGCTGGCGCTGATGGCCGCGCTGGTGATCGGCAGCCAGTCCTTCGCCCTCGTCGGCCTGGTGGTCGGTGCGCTGGCCTCACCCAACGCCGCGACCGCGATCCTCAACGCCATCATCATGCCGGCGGCGATCGCGAGCGGACTGTGGTTCCCGCTGGAGACGATGCCGGCGTGGGTCAGCACCGTGGCGACGTTCCTGCCGACCTACCATCTGGCGCAGTTGGCCGCGACGCCACTGGGAGGCGGGCCATGGATGACCCACCTGCTCGTACTGATCGCGTTCACCGGCGTGGCCGGACTGGCGGCCGCGGCGGCGTGGCGCCGGGCGGACGCGTGACCCCTGGCCGGGCCGTCGACGCCTCCGAGGCGACGCACCACCAGCCGACGGCACCGGCCGAGCAGGATCGGGCGAACGCGTTTCCCGCCTGGTTCCCGCCGTCGGAACTGATCCACCTCGTCTACCTGTCCAACCTGCTGTGGCAACCGGTGTTCGACCCGACCAGCTCGTGGGTGGACTGGGCGGTGGTGGCCGCCGTCGTGGTGCTGTTCGTCCCGCTCTACGTCGCGAGCCACTACCTCGACCGACGCGTCCGCCGGTGGGCGTTGGTGGCCACGATCATGCTCGGCACGCTCGCGACCCTGGTCAACGTCGGCGCGTCGGTCCTGTTCGTGTACGCCGCCGCGGTCGCGGCATGGGCCCACCCGAAGCGCCTGGTCCAGTGGCAACTCGGCCTCACCGCCCTGTGCGGCGTCCTGGTCGTGGTCTCGCCGATCCCGTGGCCCTACCGGCTGTGGGGAATGCTGCCGTCGGCGCTGTTCCTGTGGCTGATCGGACGGATGGTCCGGGGCGACGTGCGAGCGCACGCCGAGGCCGAGCGACTCCGGATCGACAACGTGCGGATCGAACAGCTGGCCACCGCCGACGAGCGCGAACGCATCGCGCGCGACCTCCACGACCTCGTCGGCCAGAGCCTGACCAGCCTGGTCGTGCAGGCCCAGTTGGTCCAGTCGCTGGTGGCGATCGAGCCGACTGCGGCGGCCACCCACGCCGCAGACCTCGAGGTCCGGGCCCGCGATGCCCTCGTCCAGGTCCGCTCGGCGATCGACGGGCTCGCCGAGGTGGCGCTGGACGACGAGGTGGCGGCGGCGCGGCGGACGCTGGAGGCGGCCGGCGTCACCCTGGTCACCGACTTGCCGGCCACCGGCGAGGACCGACCCGGCCCCCTCCTGGAGCGCACGTTGGCGCTGGCCCTGCGCGAGGCCACCACGAACGTCGTGCGCCACGCCGAGGCGACCACCTGCCGGATCACGCTCGGCCGCACCGACCAGGGCTGGCGCCTGCTCGTCCGCGACGACGGCATCGGCGGCATGACGGACGAGGGCAACGGCCTGCGCGGGATGCGCGAACGGGTCGTGGCGCTGGGTGGCACCGTGACCCGGGACGGCCGGGCGGGGACCGGGATCGCCGTCGAGCTCCCGACATGAACCCGGTCCGCGTGGTCCTGGTCGAGGACGAGGGCATGATCCGGGACGCCTTCGCCCAACTGTTGGACCTGCAGGGTGACGTCCAGGTGGTCGGACGCGCGCCCGACGGGCGGGCCGGTCTGGACCTGGTGCGCGACCTGGCGCCCGAGGTGGTGTTGACCGACATCGAGATGCCGGGCATGACCGGGCTGGAACTGGCCGAGGCCGTCCGCGACGAGGACCTGCCCACCCGCGTGCTGGTCGTCACGACCTTTGCGCGGCCCGGCTACCTGCGGCGGGCGATGGAGGCCGGGGTGGCGGGCTACGTGCTCAAGGCCGCACCGGTGGCGGACCTGGTCCAGGCCCTGCGGACGGTGCGCGACGGGGGACGCGTGGTGGACCCCGCGCTGGCGGCCCGGGCGTGGGACGCGCCTGCCGGACTGACCGAGCGCGAACGCGAGGTCCTGCGCCTGGCCGAGGACGGCCTGCCGAACCGCGACATCGCCGATCACCTCCACCTCGCCGAGGGGACCGTCCGCAACTACCTGTCGGCCGCGATCACCAAACTGCACGCACGCAACCGCACCGAGGCCGCCGCGAACGCCCGCGAACGCGGACTGCTGTGACCCCCGGCGAGCGGACGTCGACGCCGGCGGCCGCCCGCGTTAGCGTCGAGTGCACCGGGTCGGACCCCGTTCCCGGTTCCATCCACGACGACCGACAGGACCCGCGATGAGCAGCGACGAACTCCACGACGACGACATGGAAACCACGGACGTCGGGAACGGCGACGGCGGTGGTGGCACGGGCGATGCCGCCGGTGCCGGCGCAGGCGATGCGGCCGGTGTCGGTGCGGGCGATGGCGGCGGTGATGCGTCCGATGGCGGCGACGCGGCCGGTGCGGGTGCGGGCGATGCCGCCGGCCCGGGTGCCGGGGACGCGGCGAGCGACGCCGGCGAGACCGACGGCGGGGACGCGGCCGGTGACGGCGCCGGTGACGCCGCCGATGACGCCGATGGGGACGCAGCGGGCGAGGGCCCCGGCGACGCGGCCGGACCCGGACCCGGCGACGCCGCCTGACCGGTGCAGGCCACCGCACGGGTGGCCGGGGACGTCGACGCCTTCGTGCGCGACGCCTGGGCCACCCGCATGCACCTCCACCACGGTGATCCCGACGACCTCGCGGCACTGTTGACGGTTGACGACGTCGACCACCTGCTGGCCGAGACCGCCCTGCGGACGCCGCAACTGCGTGTCATCCGCGACGGCATGGTGCTCCCGGCCAGGTCCTGGACGCGCCGCGCCAGCATCGGTGGCCAGCCGCTCACGGGGCTGGTCGACGTCCGGCGCGTCCTCGACCTGGTCGACAGCGGCGCGACCCTGGTCCTGCAGGGCCTGCAGCGATACTGGCCGCCCCTGACCCGGTTGCTGGCAGAGCTCGAACACGAACTGGGCCACCCCTGCCAGGCCAACGCCTACCTCACCCCACCGGTGTCGCAGGGGTTCGACTGGCACGCCGACGCCCACGACGTGTTCGTGGTCCAGACCCACGGCACCAAGCAGTGGGGGGTCCGCACCATCGACCACCTCGACCGAGCGTCGGAGACCTCCGCGGAAGCATCCGCAGTCGGCGAGGTGGAGGTCGAACTCGTGCCCGGGTCGTGCCTGTACCTCCCAGCGGGGACCGACCACGCCGCCCGCGCGCTCGACACCACGTCCCTGCACGTCACGATCGGCGTGCAACCACTGACGTGGCGTCACGCGGTCGAGCGCGAGGTGCGTGCGGTGCTCGACCACGCCGACCTCGACCACCCGCTCCCGGCGGGATGGCTGGCCGATCCCGCGGGCCACGCACCCACCGCCAAGGCCCACCTCGACCGCGTCCTGGACGGCCTCGCGTCGCGGGACCCGGTCGACCTGCTGGATCGCGAGGCCGACCGTTTCCGGACCGGTCGCGACCCCGCGCACACGGGCGGCCTGGCGGACCGACTCCTGCGCGACGCGCTGGCCGACGAGACGGTGCTGGTGCGCCGACCGGGACACCGCGCCGTCCTGCGGCACGACGGGGACCACGTGCGACTGCTGCTCGGTGACCGGGAGGTGCGGATCCCGGCGTGGGTCACGCCCGCCCTCGAGGAAGTCGTCGCTCGCGACCGGTTGACCCCGGCCGACCTCGCCGAGTGGCTGTCGCCCGACAGCCGCCTGGTGCTGCTGCGACGCCTGGTCCGCGAAGGCCTGCTGCGCATCGTTGCCTGACGCACCACCCGGACGCGATCCTTCCCGCGTGCGTCCCACGTCCCGCCAGTGGAACCACCGACGCACACCCCGGACGGCCGCCGCAGCCGTGTGCGTCCCACGTCCCGCCGGTGGAAACCCCGGACGCACGCTCAGCCGGTCTCCAGCGCGGCGAAGTCGTCGAGCCCGCCCTCGTAGCGCCGCAGCACCTCAGCCTTGAGGTCAGGATGGCGCGTGAACTCGGGATCGTCGGTGATCACGTCGCGGGCGAGGTTGCGGGTCGCGGCGATCACCGACAGGTCGCGATGCAGCGACGCGAGCTTGAGGTCGGGCATCCCGGACTGGCGGGCACCGAACAACTGCCCCTGTCCCCGGATGCGCAGGTCGACGTCGGCCAGTTCGAACCCGTCGGTGGTGGCGGCCACGGCCTGCAGGCGCTCGTGGGTCTCCTCCGTCGCCGGGTCTGCGAACAGCACGCAGTAGGACGCGTCGCCGCCACGCCCGACGCGGCCGCGCAACTGGTGGAGTTGCGAGATCCCGAACCGGTCGGCGTCCTCGATCACCATGATGGTCGCAGTCGGCACGTCGACGCCGACCTCGATGACCGTGGTCGCGACCAGGATCGACGCCGCCCCGGTGCGGAAGCGGGTCATCGCCGCCTCCTTGTCCGCCGACGACAACTGGCCGTGGACCAGGGCGACCTCCAGGTCGGGGAACCGGGCCGTCAGCGCCCGGTGCTCGGAGGTGGCGGACCGCACGCCCTCCATTGCGTCCGAGTCCTCGACCAACGGGCACACCACGTAGGTCTGCAGATCGTCCCGGGCCTGCTCCCGGACGAAGTCGTACAACTTCTCCCGTCGGCCGACCTGGTCGGGGGTGATGTACTGGGTCACGATCGGCTTGCGACCGGCCGGCAGTTCGTCCAGCACCGTCACGTCCAGGTCGCCGTACAGCGTCAGGGCGAGCGATCGCGGGATCGGCGTGGCGGTCATGACCAGCACGTCCGGGATGGTCGCACGACCGTCGTCCGCCGTCACGTCGCGCTTGTCCTTGAGCCCGACCCGCTGGTTGACCCCGAAGCGGTGCTGTTCGTCCACCACGACCAGCCCGAGGTCGGCGAAGCGGACCTGGTCCTCGAGCAGCGCGTGGGTCCCGACCAGGATGTCCACCTCGCCGGTCAGCAGCCCCGACAGGATCCGGCGGCGGTCGGCAGTCCCGGTCGACGAGGTCAACAGCTCGACCCGCACGCCGTCGAACATGTTGACGCCCAGCGGTTCCAGCAGGTCGAGCAGGGTCACGAAGTGCTGGTCGGCCAGCACCTCGGTGGGGACCATCAGCGCGGCCTGGCGACCGTTGTCGACCGCGGTCAGCATGGCGTGGACCGCCACCAGGGTCTTGCCCGACCCCACGTCGCCCTGGAGCAACCGGTGCATCGGGGTCTCGGCGCCCATGTCGGCCCCGATCTCGGCGACCGCGGTGGTCTGGGCCTCGGTCGGGACGAACGGCAGGGCGCCCCACAGGGCGACCGCGCGACCAGCGGGCCGGGGATGGTTGTCCAGTCCCGCCAGGCGGGCACGCAGGTGGGCGCGCCGCCACTGCAGCCCGAGCTGCAGGGTGTAGAGCTCGTCGAACACCAGCCGGCGTCGGGCCGCAGCCAGGCTCTCGCGGTCGGGCGGGTGGTGGATCCAGCGCACCGCCTCGTCCAGTCCGACGTGGTCGAACCGGTCCAGCACGTCGGTGCCCAGCCAGTCGAGCAGCGGAGGGACCTGGTCCAGGGCGGCCTCGACCCAGGTGGCCAGTTTCCAGGTCGGGAGGTCCTCGGTCGCCGGGTAGATCGGGAGCAGCACCTGGTGGTCCAGCGTGGCGGCGGCCGCGCCCGCGTCGACGTCGACGGCCCGCCCCAGGTCGACGGCCTCGGGTGTTGAGAGCTTCAGGAACGACTTGAACCGTTCCACCGTGCCGGAGAACGCCGCGATGGTGCCCCGCGGCAAGGTGTTGGGCCGCCAGCCCTGGTTGAAGTAGGTGACCAGGAACGTCGGCCCGGCATCGGTCGCCACGACCGCTTCGGAGATGGTCAGCCGACCCCGCTTGCCCCGCCGCGGGATCGTCCTGGTCGTCCAGTCCAGCACGGTGCCGACCAGCGTGGCGGGCTCGCCGACGGTCACCGCCGACAGGTCCATCAACTCGCCGAGGTCGTTGTGCCGGCGCGGATAGTGCGCCAGCAGGTCACCGACGGTGCGGATCGCCAGTGCGTCCGCGAGTCGCCCGGCGGTCTTCGGGCCGAGCCCCTCCAGCGCCGTGACCGGGTCGTCGAGTGCAAGCATCGTCGGGGCCGGCGGGCTCAGCGGTGCACCGGGACGCCCTCGGCGCCGACCAGCCACCGCGACGTCGGCAGGCCGGCCGCGATGACCTCCACCTCGGCGTCGGGGACCCGCGCGGTGATGGCGCTCGCCATCGCGGCGCGGTCGTCGTCGCTGGTCTGGGCGCCGGCCAGGACGGTGACCAGTTCGGCTCCATCGGCCAGCAGGTCGTCGAGCAGGCGATCGCGCATCCGGTCGGCGTCCGGTGACGCCGCCACCACCTCGCCGCCGATCACGACCAGCAGGTCGCCCTGCGTCACCTTCCCGACCGGGGTGGTGGCCGTCCGCACGGCCGGGACCACCTCGCCCGCACGCACGTCAGCGGCGGCCGTGCCCAGCAGGTCAAGGTCGAGGTCGACCTCGTCGGCGACCGCCAGGGCGGCCAGCACGGACGGAGGGGTCGCGGCCTCCTCGACGACGTAGAGGGCCGGGCCCTCCTCGGCCCGGGACACCTGCGCCGTCGTCCGGGCCGTCGGGACGACGTTGCGGTTGCCCGGCAGGAGCACGACATCGTCGGCATTCGTGCGGGCCGCGGCGCCCAACAGGTCCGCCACGCTGGGCAGCGATCCCGGTCCCCCGATGACCACCTCGACTCCCGGGGCCGCCACCAGGTCACGCAGGGCAGCGCTGGGCAGCACCGCGACGTGTCCGATGCGGCGGTGCGCCACGCCGGCCTCGACGGTGGGCCGGTCGATCTGGTCGGCGAAGGCGTGGACCTCGACCCGTTCGGCCGTGCCCAGGCGTTCGCCGATCGCGACCGCGTCGTCGACCCGGTTGGTGTGGACGTGGACGTTCAGCAGGCCCCCGCAGGCCACGACCACGACCGAGTCGCCCAGGCCGGTCAGTTCCTCGCGCAACACGTCGGCACGCTCGTCCGGAGCCTGGAGCAGGTACTGCACCTCGAACTGGTACTCCAGCGAGCCGGACTCGCGGCTGATCTCGCCGGTGCCCTGGCTGCGCCGCACAGGAGGTGGCTGGCTGGGCACCTCGTCGCCCTGCAGGTGGGCCCGCAGGGCGATGATCGCCACCTCGAAGCCGCGAGCCCCGGCGTCCACCACGCCCGCGAGGCGGTTGGCCTCCAGCACGTCACGGGTCCGCGCCACGGCCAGGGCGACCGCGTCCGCGACCTGCTCCAGTGCGCCGGGCAGGTCGAGGTGGTCGGCCCGGGCGCGCTCGGCGGCAGCGACCGCCTCGTCCATGGCCGTCAGGATCGTGCCCTGGACCGGGTCGCCGACCGCGGCGTAGGACAGGTCGCGAGCCCCCGACAGGAAACCGGCAAAGTCGTCGGTGGTGAACGGCTCCTCGGTGACCTGCTCCAGGAGTGCCCGGACGACCTGCGAGAAGATCACGCCGGAGTTGCCGCGGGCGCCCCGGACCGCGCCGTGGCCCAGTTGGCGGGCGCGCGCGGGCGGGTCGGCGTCGAGGTCGACCTCGGCCAGCGCCGCACGGACCGTCATGACCAGGTTGGTGCCGGTGTCGCCGTCGGGCACCGGGAAGACGTTGAGCCCGTCGACCTCCTCGCGAGCGATCGCGAGTGCCGACTCGATCGTGGTCATCACCTCGACCAGGGTCGCCAGCGTGACATCGCGGCCGGCACCCGGGACCGGGCCGGCGGCACCGGGCCCCGGCTCTCGGTCCCCGTCGGGGCCGCGACCGGGCTCGCGTCCGGAGGAGTCCATGCCGTCACCTCCCGTTGGCGTCGCGGTCGTCGGGCGTGGCGGGCGCGGCACCGGTCGAGCCGTCATCCGCCGGGTGGCCGACGCCCGGCAGCCTAGAGCGTGGACACCCCGCGTGGCATTCGACCGTTGCCGCACACGCCTGGAGGCACGCCCCGGGCGCCGGCCGGGCGACCGGCCCGGATGTGTCGCCCGGCCCGAACGGTCAGGTCGTGGTGAGCTCGGTCGTCGACTTCAGGACGCGCGAACCGTCGTCCTGTTCGACCAGGTAGGCCGGCTCCTCCGTCGACGCGTTTCGCGTCACCTCGGTGCCGTCGATGATCCGGGTCACGTGGTCGGTGAAGCGTTCGCGGACGGTGCCGGTCCCGGTCCCCGACCCCCAGTTCCATTCGACGGGGTCGCCCACGTGGATGTCGTGCGCCATGGCGATCCTCCGATCGGCGTCGCGTTGGACGGTAGGCAACCGGGCGGCACGGCGAGGGACGGGCGATCGTCCGGCGGGACGCCGCGTAGCATCCCGGTGTCCCCACCGACGGAGCCCCGGTGCTCACCGTTCGCCAGCTCGACCCCGACGGCTGCCGCCTGGCACGCCTCGACGAGGTGCTGGCCGCGGTCGCGCCGCCCGCCATCACGGGCCCGGGCGATCCGGACCACCAGCACGACGACGGACGCGGGATCCCGGGCGAGCAGGCGGACGCCCTCGCGGACGATGCGTCGCCCTCGCGCGCCGACGTCGAGGACCCGACCGGCAGCGACGACGGCTGGTTCTGGGTGGACGTCAGCGAACCCACGGAGGTCGAGGAACGGGTGCTGCTGCAGCTGGGCATCCACCAGTTGTTGGAGGAGGACATGCGTGCCGACCGCCACCTCCCCAAGGTCGAACTGTTCGGCGACCAACTGCTGATGGTGGTGCACGCCCTGCGGGTCGACGACTTCGGCGAGCACCACGAGGTCGCAACGTCCGAGGTCGACGTGCTGATGTCACCCCGGCTGCTGGTGACGTGGCACCGACGCGCGGTTCCATCGGTGGCCGCGCTCGGCGACCACCTCGACCGGTCCCTCGGCTCGGTGCCGGAACGCCCGATCGTGTTGCTCCAGGCGATGCTCGACACCATCACCGACGTCCTGATCCCGTTCGTCGACCACTTCGAGCGGCGCCTGGACGTCATCGAGGAGGATCTGCTGTCGACGCCGACCGAGGCCACGCGCGACGACCTCTACCGGCTCCAGCGCGACGTCATCCAACTGCGACGGGTGGTCGTGCCCCAGGCCGAGGTGATGCGTCGAGCGAGCCGGGAGGCCACACCGCTGGTGGCCAGCGGACAGATCCTGGAGGAAGACCTTCCGCGCTTCCGGGACATCTACGACCACCTCTACCGGATGCAGGAACTGTCCGAGTCCTACAGCAAACTGCTCGACTCGGCCCTGGACACCTATCGCGCGGCCCAGGACGACGAACTCAACGACATGTTGCGCGTGCTGACCCTGGTGTCGACGCTGCTGCTCCCGATCTCGGTCCTCGCCGGGATCTGGGGCACCAACTTCGTGAACCTGCCCGGGGCCACCCAATCGGCCGGGTTCTGGGTGATGAACGGCTGCTTCCTCGGGCTGATGACGGTGATGGGGCTGTGGTTCCGGGCACGGGGGTGGATCGGCGGCCAGGCCGACCGCGAGGCCCGCGATCGTCGTGCGCGGTTGTCGGACACACTGGACGTGCCGGTGCTGGGCACCATCCTCAAGGTCCCGGTGGCCGGGGCCCGCACCCTCGGTCGCGGGACGAAGCGGCTGTTCCGGCGGTGACCTCCCGGCCGCGGAGCCGCGGTGGACGGTCGCCCACCGATCCGGGGTGCCGTCGACGCCTGTTCCACAGCCCCGTGGACCTGCGACCGCGATCGCGTCGCGGGCTCGTAGCGTCAGCCGGACTCCCAACGATCAAGGAGCCCGGGATGAACAGCACGAACCTGGTGGGTCGCCTGACCGCCACACCACTCAGCACGTATGCACACAAAAGCCATCGGTGGGGCGGGAACCGTCCAGAGTCCGCCGATTCAGGCAACTTCGCCGAACTGCTCGTCACCGGGAGCCCCGGGGAATCTCGTGACGTCGGCCCCTGCCACAGCCAGGCGAAGCGCATCTGGGACAGCGCCGTCCACCCGCAGCTGCGGGATGGTGGACATCCCGCAGCAGGTCGTGCACCGGGTCGATCCGTCGCGGCCGGAGCCTCCGCAGGACTCACAGCCGACATGGTCTACGACCGCCACTTCTAGCTCCAGGACGTCGTAGATGTGCTGTCGCCATCGCTCATCGGTGGAGTCGAGACGCTCACGGGCAGTGGTAGCGGCGTCCGCCAGGGCACTCGCTGCTGCTCGGGAACGGTGGGTGGCAGCGCGGACAGCCAAGGCGTTCTCGCGTGCGGCCCGGAGGTCGTCGAGGTCCCCGGAGATCCCCTTCACGGCGATGGCGGCGTTGATCGAGCTCATCCCGGCCTCGACGGCGGCTGCATAGGCTTCTGACAGTTCCGCTTCACGGTCGGCGATGCGGCGGTCCAGGTCAGCGATCGTGTCGGTGGAATCGGTGGCCAGGCCGAGCTGGTGGCTGGCGATGGCCTCGATCGCGTCCGGATCGGTCAGCATGGCCACCACCTCGTCCCACACTGCGGTCTCGACGATCTGGGCATCCACGTTGAGGCAATCGCACTGAGGCTGGTCGGGCGGTCGCGTTCCCTTGCGGCGCCACGCACAGCGATACCGACGTACCCCTCGCGGGGTCAAACCGAGCATGCGCACACCATGCTGGGAGGTCAACTTCCCGGCGAGCGAGAATGTGCGAGGCTTGCGATACCGAGTTGTGCGTGACGCGACGACCGCCTTGAGCGCGTCGTGCTGATGACTCGTCAGGATGGCCGGCACCTCGACGATGATGGTGTCGTCTGGGTCGTCGCCATCGGTTCGGGGTCGCCGCCACGGCCATTGTCCCGACCATCCCGGGCCGGACTGGGCGATGATTTGGCGGATCATCCCCGGCGTCCAACGCTCAGCCTCCGGCGGGGGTGGTCCGCAGACGTTGAAATCCTCGGCGACGTGCGCCGTCGTCGCGCCTTCCGTGCAGATCATCCGCTGGAGGCGACGGACGGCCTCGGCCTGAGGCGGGTCGATCGCCAAGGTGGTGTGTCGGCTTAGTGCGCGAGCTTGATCGAGCCGCCAACCGAAGGGGGCCTTGCCCCCGGGCCAGCCGCCTGCCTCTGCCGTGCGTTCTTGCGCGGTCAGCAACCTTTGTTGGATGAGTGAGTGCTCGAACTCTGCGACCGATCCCATCATCTGCATGGCCATCCGACCTGCCGCACTCGACGTGTCGAGCGGGTCGTCGAGCAACACCAGCCCGACCCCGGCGTCCGTCAGTGCATCAACGATCCGGAGCAGGTCACGGAGGCTTCGGGCCAAGCGGTCGATCTTCGTTGCGTAGACAACGTCGATAGCGCCGTGGCGTGCCGCAGTTAGCAACTCGGTGAGCCCGGGACGGTCCGCCTTCGCCCCGGACTCGCCGGCGTCAACGAACTCGGCGGTCGTGTCGTACCCGTCGGCCTCGGCTCGTGCAGTTGTTCTGACGCGTTGGTCATCGAGCGAAGTGCCCTCGTCAACCTGGCGGGCCGTCGAGACCCGCGCGTAGATCGCCGCCCGTCGGGGGCCACTCATAGCCTCAGCCACGTCGATGCCCATTCGACTTCGCGGCCCCGTCCTCGTCCGGCGGGGTCGCTTCCTCTGTGACCTCAAAGCTAGGCGCCGCGTCGCCGACGAGGAGGACGGTTAGCCGGTCCATCGCGATAGCGGCGGAACGACCCGTCAAGGGCTGCCAATTCGCTTCCAGCACCACAGGTTGGGTCACGGTGGACGGGCGTGACCAAGAGTTGGCCTGCGGATGACCGCCCTTGGCCGCTTCGACCAGCCGATCGTGGCGGCCAGGACTCGCCGGCTCACGTGCTCGAGGGTCGAGACGATCTCGGCCAATACGCGCCTCGACAGCTGTAGCTCCAACCAGCCGAAACGCATGCGCATCACGCTCGTCGTCGGACACGTGGATTCACCGATCAGGCACGGGATGCGGCGCGGGGTTTGACCGGGCGTGGCTGGTTGATGCCGGCGGTCATCCCGGAGGTGACGGTTCTGGTGGCCTCCCGGGCCCCTAGCCCGATCTGTTGGGCGACCTTGGTGAGCTGGCGGCGGACGACGTCGTCGTTGAGCAGTCCGGCGCCGACAAGTTGGCCGAGGCGAAACGCAGCCCGGTTGAGGGTGTGGTTGCGGGTGCCTTCCGGTGCCCGGGCCAGGTCCAGGAGTTCTCCTGCCAGGGCGGCGCGGCCGTATCGTTCACCAACCGATGCGGATGCCGCGACCTGTTCGGGATTAACGGGTTGGCGTGTTGGTGGGCGGATCTTGTCGATCAGCCAGCTTGGTGGTGGGGCGGGCACGGTCGGGTTGGTCCACCGGTAGCGGTCGCCGCAGGCGTGAAGTGAGGGTGGGACGACGATGTAGCCGCCGTCGCCACGGACGTCGACGCCGGCCTCGATGCCCGCGCGGTTGCCCACGCCACCGTCTGGGCGGGCAAAGACCAGCTGCCGGCCGCCGGAGCCGGTCTGTTGGGTCAGTGTCGCCGGGAGCGTGGCGTGGTCGGCCTGCAGCTGCGCCAGCGAGATCGGCCCGTCGGGCAGGTCGATGTCGAGCACGACGATGCCGGACGCCTCGCCGGTCACGACCCCGATGTTGGCGTCGGGCCACTGGCGCCACCACCGGGTGATCTGCTGCAGGTCGGCAGTCGCGTTGTGGAGCCCGTCGCGAGTTCGAGGATGCTTGCCGATCGACGTGCAGTCTGCGCCGGCCGGGCACGAACAGGCCTTCCCGACGGGCGAGTGAAGCGGCACCACGGGCCAGCCATGAGCGGCATACCGCAACGCCGCACCATGCCGCCGATCACGATCCTGGAAGGTCGCCCGGCTCATGCCGGGGCCTGCCCGAGGAGCTGCGCGAGCCTGTCGGCCACCTGTTCGGGGTGGACGTCCCGCAACGACGGCGGGACCGACGCCAGCAGCCAGGACCGCCAGCCGGCACCGGCTGACGGCTCGAACGCCTGGAGGCCGGCCACCTGCATCCGGTCGGCCTGTGGCACCACCTTCACGGGCTGGTCGAGCCGGCGAAGGTGGCGCCCTCCGAAGTCGGTCCACACCAGCACGGCATGGATGAGATCGCAGTCGATGCGACGAAACGCCAGCAGCGAGATGTTGACGGTCTCCATCGGCATCAGCCCGGTCGCGTTCATGCCGCGGCCATCCAGTGGGCCAGTTGCGGTTGCAACCGGCCACGGGCGCGATGCAGCCGTTGCCGTAGCGCCGCTGGGGTGATCTGGTGGCGCCCAGCGATCTCGGCGATGCGCCCCGGCGACCCGTCGTCAGCCAACGCCAACAGCGCCTCCCGAGTGGCGACGTCGACCTGGTCCAGCGCCGCCACCAGGGCGGCTCGAAGTTCCGGCACGGGCACCAACGCCACGTCTGGCGCCAGCGGCCTCTCGGGCCATCGACACGCCTGCGAACCCTGCCGCAACCCACCATGAGCACGCAGCTGCCGACCGGTCTCCGAGGAGATGTCGAGCGGTTCGATCGTCCCGGTGCGCTCACGACGAAACCGGTCGCACTCGTTGCGGGCATGCCGTGCAAGCTGGGCACAGAGCCGCTGGGTCATCCAGCGACGACACCACCGCGACGAGGTCACGTCCGCGGCGACCGCCTTGCGGGCCGTGGAGTACAGGATCTCGAGGCAGACCGACCCCCACTCGACAGGGTCCGCCCGATACAGGTCGTGGCCCCGGTGGGTCAGCTTGGGCCGGTGGCTCCACGCCAACCACGCGATCGCCTGCGGATCACCGGCCGCAGCCGCTTCCACCAGCCGGCCATAACGGCCCGCACCGTCGGGCTCACCGATCCGCGCCTCGTCGGCGGTGGTTCCAACCAGCCGCAACGCATGCCCATCACGCTCATCGTCAGACAGGTGGGTCCACCGGCGGGTGACCAGCCCGTAGGGGAGGTCAGCGACGTTGGACATGTGGCAGCTCCTGGATGTGAACTGCCACGACCATCCACGCCGGCCGTCAGCAAACCGCCACCACACCCGCCACCAACCCCGTCACCATCCAAGATGCCGTCACCAAACCCGCAACCGCACGGACCGACCCGCCAAGTTGTCGACGCCCCGGGGCTACGACGCGCCGGGCGTCGGTGGCCGGGGAGAGCAGTGCGGGCTGCGGGTGCGCCGTCGCGACGACGGCAGAGCCTGGATCCGTGGGCCACTCCCCCGACCACAGGTGCGGATTCGGTGATCCCGGCACGGCCGCAACGAACGTGGTCAGCGCCGGCCCTTTTGGTGCCGGCCAGTCCCGGGCGTCGCATCACGGGCAGAGGCGGCAGCCAGCAGGTCGTGGATCGTGGTGGCGGCTCGTGGCCGATGCACCGTCAGGCTGACTCCGCTGTTGCAGGCCGTTGCGACGGCCGTGGCCACCAGCCCGGTGTTGGTGGCGTCCAGCCGCGGCAGCAGCTCGCCGAGCCGAACCTCGAGATGCCCGGCCAGGGAGAGGGCCACGGCAAGGACCGACCGCTCGGAACCCGATGCGGCGAACCCGCGGCCGGTTCGGTCCGTCAACCGATCGGCCACGGCCGGCCAGTCGATGGCGGCCATCGCTGGGCCTTGGGCCGTGGCCTTCCAGGTGTTGACGTGACCGTCATCGAAGAGCCGTTGGGGCCACGTGCCGTGGTCGACGAGCAGCTCGACGGCGGCCTGGGTCGGCAGATGGCCGCGGGCCCACGCTCGCAGCATCGCATGCAACTCCTCGGGTGGCTCACCTCGGTTCGCTGGCGTCTCGCTGGCGGTCATGATCGGTCCCCTCCTCCGGCCGACTCGGACCGGGTCGTCCTCCGGATACGTGACGGACGGTTCGGCACCAGTCCCGACTCGCTGCTGCCAAGAATGGGCGTCGCTGTAGTCCGGGCCCTTCGCGATCCGTACCCCTGCAGAAGGCCCGCCGGCCCTGCCGTCCAACAGTCCTTGCGGGAGCCGGTCGCCCCACCCCTGCTCCGTGATGACCCGACGCAAGATGTCTGCGATGTGCTCAAGGCCAGGCGATCCCGTTGCCTCGCGCCGGACCTGTTCTCCTCGATCGCCATCAGTCGGCAGAGGTTCGTGCGTGCAGTCGAACACGGCAGGCCTTGCTCAGGGCTTTCTGCACCACTGCCTCAGGCCGCCTCCACCTCGTGACATCCTGATGCTGCAGCCGTGCGCTCTCAGCACGGCTCACTCAGCGGACGCGTCACCGACGCGTCACCAGAGGCCTCACACCAATGCATCGACAGATCCAGTCGGTGTGCAACACGCGCACGGGACGTCACGCCACGCCGGCTCGCGGGGCAGTGGTTGTGGTGTCGTCGGACGACGGGTGCGCGGTGCTGTCGGTGAAGAAGGTCAGGGCGGGTGGTGCGGTCGACTACTACCTCAACCAGGTGCGCTCGGGGATGGCCGACTACTACCTCGGCGGGACCGGTCAGATGACGCCGGCCCAGAAGGAACAGCTGTTGGCGCCCGGCAGTGCCTGGTGGGGTGGCGGGGCCGGCGAGTTGGGCCTTGCTGGGGCGGTGGGCGACAGCCAGTTCGTGGAGCTGTTCGACAAGGCGCTGCATCCGGACGGCTCCGGCAAGCATCTGGGCCGGGCGTACCGGCAACCCAAGGACGCCGAAGCGATCGGGAAAACCGTGGCCGCCGTCGCCGAGGGCGACGACGACGCCTACCGCCGGTGGATGGCCAAACACGAGCTCAAACGCAAGGGCCCCCAGGCCTCGGTAGCGGCGTGGGACTGCACGTTCTCGCCGGTCAAGTCGGTGTCGATCCTGTGGGCTGCAGGCCGCAGTGACATCCAGGCCCAGGTGTGGGCGACCCACGAGGCTGCCGTCGACGCGGGGCTTGCCTACCTGCAGGAACACGCAGCGTTCGTGCGGGCTGGTCGCAACGGCATCCGGGTGCTGGAGACATCTGGCCTCGTCGTGTCGCGGTTCAACGAGTGGACGTCGCGCGCCGGCGACATGCAGATCCACACCCACTGTCTGCTGCTCAACCGCGCCCGCACGCTTGACGACGGCAGGTGGCGGGCGCTGGACGGCCGGGCGGTGCTGGCCGCCAAGACCGGCGCCGGTGCGGTCTACAACCGGACGGTCGAGGCCGAACTGACCCGCCGGCTGGGGGTCGCCTGGCGTGACCGGCCCGACGGGCTCCGGGAGATCGACGGCATCGACGACGACCTGATCGGGCTGTTCTCGACTCGCCGGCGGGCGATCACCGACCGGGTCGACCAGCTGATCGGCGCCTACGAGGCCAAGTACGGGACGACGCCGTCCCCGACGGTGCAGTGGCGCATGGCCCAGGACGCCACGCTGGCAACCCGCCCATCCAAACGGGATCTGCCCGCAGCCGAAGCGCTCGCGAACTGGGAAGCAACCGCGATCGCCCACGGCCGCCGGCTTGCCGGGCTCGCTAACACAGTCACCGGTCGGAGCCGACGTCCGCAACAACAGCTGCCGGTCGCCACCCCGGAGCGGCTGCTGGAGCGGCTCGCAGATATCCCGCGGGCGACGTTTTCACGTCACGACCTGCTGCGAGCCGCCCTGGACGTGGTTGACCCGGCCGACCTCGGGGCCGACGAACTTCGACGCCAGGCCAGCCAGCTCGTGAAGGCGACGCTGTCCAACCCCGAACTGATAGAGGTTTCTGCCCCCGACGTGCTCGACGTCGCTGACGAGTTGCGCCGGTCCGATGGCACCAGCGTCTATGACCGGCCGGGACGTGCCCGGTGGGCACTCACCCACACCATCGACAGTGAAGCGTGGCTTCTGCAAGCCGCCGCCGAAACTGGCGCGCCCACCATCGCTGCAGACGCTCTCGATACTGCTGCGGCCACCCACGGGCTCGGCGACGACCAGCGCCAGGCCGTGGTTGAGCTGCTCGTCGACGACCGCCGCGTCAGCCAGCTTGTCGGGCCAGCGGGTGCCGGCAAGACCCGGGCGCTGCGCGCCGCGGTCGATGCCTGGCAAGCCGCCGGGGGCGACGTCGTTGGGCTGACCGTGTCGCAGGCCGCCGCCGACGTGCTGGCTTGCGAGGCCAACGTGCGGGCCGAGAACATCGCCAAGTGGCTCCACGAAACCACGGGAGGCCGGTGGGTCATGCCGACCGGGTCGCTCGTGCTGGTCGACGAGGCCTCCATGGTCTCCACCGGCCAGCTGGTCGCCATCGTCGACCAGGCCCGCCGGACGGGCAGCAAGGTGGTGCTGATCGGTGACCCGGCGCAGCTTGCCGCCATCCACGTCGGTGGTGGGTTTGATCTGTTGGCCGACCGCCACGGCGCGGCACGGCTGCGGGAGGTCCGCCGGTTCACCGCCGACTGGGAAGCCGCCGCCAGCCTGCAGCTACGCCGCCGCGACCCGGCCTGCCTTGCCGAATATGCGATGCGTGGCCGCATCCACTCGGGAACGTCCGCCGACGTCGAAGCCGAACTGTTTGCGGCCTGGCAGGCCGACGCCACCGGCATCGGCGACAACCGACGGCGCCGGACGGTGTTGATGGTCGTCACCAGCAACGAACAGGCTGCCGTGATGGCGGAACGGGCACGAAACCGCCT
>JBBSMS010000041.1:0-24514 GCA_038233055.1 Nitriliruptorales bacterium | reverse complement strand
TCCGCTGGAGGACAATGTCACCTGGATGGAGTTCTCGGAGTTGCTGGCCGGCGCGGACAAGCCGCTGAAGCTGGCGTTCATGGACCCCAACGTCATCGCCGGGATCGGTCCGGTGTACTCCGACGAGATCCTCTACGAGGCAGGCCTGCGCTACGACCGCCGGTCGGATTCGCTGACCTCGCAGGAGGTGCGGCGGCTGTTCCGCGCGATGCACGAGGTGATCGCGGCCGCGATGAAGTTCCGCGGGTCGTCCCTGGACGAGGCCGACCCGGACGACGTCATCGACGACGAGGGCGAGGCGGTCGAGCACCTCAAGGTCTACGGCCGCGACGGCCTGCCGAGCCTGCGTTCGCGCAAGCCGATCGAGAAGGCCGACCTGGGCAACGGGGTCGTGGCCTACTACGACCCGCAGTCGCAGTACTGAACGCGCGTCCTCGCTGCGCGTCCTCGCTGCGCGTCCTCGCTGCGCTCGGACGCGTTGGAGTTGCTCGCTGCGCTCGCAACGTCCAGCGCTGCGGGGTGGGCGCTGCGCTCGCAACGTCCAGCGCTGCGGGGTGGTCGGGGGTCATGGCGATCGGGGCGGGCGCGGGGCACCCTGCGAGCAGTGCCCCGTGCTCGGTTCCGTGACGTGACCGGCCAGTTGGCGCTGGCCGCGTCCGTCGGCGCGAATCCCTGCCTCCCGACTCACCTCTCCCCACGACCGAAGACTTCGACACCGTGTTCCTGAACTCGCTGAAGATGCGTGGCTTCAAGTCCTTCGCCGACGCGACGTCGATGGAGGTCGAGCCCGGCATCACGGTCATCGTGGGACCGAACGGGTCCGGCAAGTCCAACGTCGTCGATGCGCTCGCGTGGGTGCTGGGCACAGCCGCCCCGTCGCGGGTCCGTGGCGGGACGATGACCGACGTCGTGTTCGCAGGCTCGCCCGACCGTCGCGGCGCCACGTCCGCGCGGGTCGAGATCACGATCGACAACTCGGCCGGTGTGCTCGGGTCGCATGCGGTCGGCACTGCCGGGTCGGCCCAGGAGTTCACCGAGGTCACGGTCGCACGCGAGATCGACCTCGAGGGCAGCGGCACCTACCGGATCAACAACGAGGTCGTGCGTGCCCTGGACGTCCAGGAACTGCTCAGCGACACCGGGCTGGGTCGCGAGTTGCACACGATCGTGGGGCAGGGCCAGCTCGACGAGATCCTCAACGCCCGCCCCGAGGACCGGCGCTCCTACATCGAGGAGGCGGCCGGGATCCTCAAGCACCGGCGCCGGCGCGAGCGCTCGGTCCGCAAGCTCGAACAGGTCGACGACCACATCCACCAGCTCGCGCTGGTGCTGCGCGAACTGCGCCGCCAGTTGCGACCGCTGCAGCGCCAGGCCGAACAGGCCGATCGTCATCGCGCGCTGCAGGCCGACCTCCGGGCCGTGCAGGTCCGGCTGGCCGCGCACGACCTGGCCGACCTGACCGCTCGTCGCGCCGCCGCGGCCGACACCGACGAGGCCACGAGGACCCGGGAACAGGCCGCCGCCGAGCAGGTCGCGACGTTGCGGACCCGCGTCGAGGACCTGGAGGCGACCCTGGCGACGCTGGGGCCGCAGGCCGAGTCCGCCCAGGACACCCACCACCGACTGGTGTCGCTGGGCGAACGGCTCCGCGGCACCGCCGAACTGGTCGCCGCGCGTCGTCGCCACCTGGCCGATTGGGTGGAGGAACCGCTGGCAGGCCGTCCGCCCGACGAACTCCGAGCGGCCGCCGAGCGCGCTGACGAGGCCCGGGGCCAGCGCGAGGCCGAACTGGCCGACCAGCAGCGGCGGCTGGCCGAGGCCACCGAGCGTCGGCGTGACGTCGAGGCACGACGGCGGGACCACGAGCGTGAACGGGCGGTCGCAGTCCGCCAGCGCGCCCAGGCGCGCGAACGCCACGTCCGGTGGGAGGGCCAGGTCGCCGCGCTGGCCGGGGGCATCCAGGCAGCCGAGGCAGAACTGGGCCGGGCGCGCGACCAACTCGACGGCATCGGGTCGCGTCGCAACACCGTCGACGGCGAGGTGTCGGGACTGGGCGACGACCAGGAGGCGCTGGACGGGGCGGTCACCGACGCGCAGGACCGGGTCGCCGCGACCGCCCGTGCCGTGGCCGACGCCCAGTCCGCGGTCGACGACCTCGGACGCCGCGAGCGCGACCTGGAACGACAACGGTCCGGCCACGACGCCCGGGCCGAGGCACTCCGGTCGGCCGTCGCCGAGGCCGGTGCCGGGGCTGCCCGCCTCCTGGACGCCTCCGTCGACGAGGGCCTCGACCTGATGGGCCGGGTCGCCGACCACGTCCGCGTCGCCGACGGCCACGGGGCCGCCGTCGGGGCCGTGCTGGGCGCCCTGGCCGATGCGGTCGTGGCAGCCGACGATGCCGCCGCGGCCCGGGCCGTGGCGTGGCTGCGGGCGGGCGACGGCTCGGGGGCGACCGTCGTGCCGGCGGTCGACGCCGCCCCGGCCATCGATCCGACGACCCGGGACGACGTGCGGGTCGCCGCGCGCGAGGCCGGGGCGACCTGCCTGGCCGACCACCTCCTGGCCGCCGATGGCGACGCCGGCCGCGCGGTGGCGGCCGCCCTGGGCCGGGCCCTGGCCGACGCGGTCGAGGTGCCCGACTGGGCCACGGCCGTCCGCCTGTACGCGGCGCACCCCCACCTCACCGTCGTCACGCCCGCGGGGGACCTCGCGTCGCCACGCGGGTGGGTCGCGACCGCCGATGCCAACGCGTCTGCGGTCGTGGTCGCGACCGAGGCCGACGACGCCGAGCAGGCCGCGCGCGACCTGGCCGTCCGCCTCGACGACCTCGCGCGCGATCTGGGCGCCGCTCGTCAGGTGCTGGTCGACGAGCGCAGCGCCCACGATGACGCGACCGCCGAACTCCATCGCGCTCGGGCCGACGCTGACGGTGCGCGCCAGCGCCTGGCGCGGCTGACCCAGGAGGCCGAGGCCGTCACGCGCCAGCACGAGGTGGTCGCGTCCCACCTCACCGAGATCACCACCGGGCTGGACCGGGACCGCGCGTCGTTGGTCGACCTCCGTGCCGGGGGTCCACCGGCGATCGACGACCTGGCCGACGACGGCGACGGGTGGGAGTCCGACGACCGCGGGACCGAACTGGACGAGGCCGTCGGGGTCGCGCGGGAGCGCGAACTGGACACCCGGGTCGACGTCGAGCGCACCACCGAGCAGGTCCGGACCTTGGGCGGCAAGGCCGACGAATTGCGGCGCGAGGCGGTCGAGGTGGAGGCCGCGCTGGCAGAGGCCGCCCGCCGTCGCGAACGCCGCCGCGAGGGCATCGCGCGTTGTGCCGAACTGGCCACGGTCTGTGCCGAGGCGCGCGAGGAACTGGCCCGGTCGCTGGCCGAGGCGGCCGACCACCGGGACACCCTGCGGGCCATGGTCGCGGCCCGCCGGACCGACCTCACCAGCGCGCGCCAGCACCTCGACGAGGCCGACCGGGCGTTGTCCGACGTCCGCGAGCACCGTCATGCCGCCGACCTCGAACGGGCCGACCTCGACCACCGCATCGAGGCCGTCGCCGCCCGGGTCCGCAGTGCCTTCCAGCTGTCGGTCGACGACGTGCTGGAGGAACACCCGGACGCGGCCGAGGCCGACCGCGACACGCTGGTCGAGCGTGAGGAGGACCTGGTGCGCAAGGTCGGGCTGCTGGGCCGGATCAACCCGCTTGCGCTGGAGGAGTTCGAGGCCCTGGAGCAGCGCCACGCCTTCCTCGCCGAACAGGTCGCCGACCTGCGGGAGTCACGACGCGACCTCGAGGGGGTCATCGACGCGGTCGATGACCGCATTCGCGAGGTGTTCACGGAGGCGTGGGAGGACGTGGCGGCCGCCTTCGAACGCATCTTCGCCGTGATGTTCCCGGGTGGTCACGGGCGCCTGCGACTGGTCGGCGACGACGACCCGTTGACCGCCGGCATCGAGGTCGACGCCCGCCCGCCGGGCAAGAAGGTGTCCCGGCTGAGCCTCCTCTCCGGTGGGGAACGGTCGTTGACGGTGCTGGCGTTCGTGTTCGCGATCTTCACCGCCCGGCCGAGCCCGTTCTACGTCCTGGACGAGGTCGATGCGGCGCTGGACGACGTCAACCTGCAGCGGCTGCTGACCGTCATCGAATCATTCCGTGGGTCCAGCCAGATCATCCTGGTGACCCACCAGAAGCGCTCGATGGAGATCGCCGACGTGCTGTACGGGATCACGATGGGCGCTGACGCGGTGACCAAGGTCGTCGCCCAGCGACTGGGAGAACTCGAGGCCAGTGGTGTACTCGAGGCCGCCGGCTGAACCGTCGGTCGTGCCCGGCGTGGCCGCGCCACTGGTGCCGGTGGGCCGGTCGGCATGGCACCCTGACGGAAACGACCAACCCCTGCTGGCGGCCCCGCGCGGCCGCCGACCCCCACGCTGCAGATCGGCATCCCCGTCATGGACAACCTCGAACTCCTGCTGGCCGTCGGCGCCGTCCTGGTGGTCGTGCTCGGCACGATCGTCGGGTTCCTGCGCGGCGGTGGACGACGGCGGCCGCCACCGGACGACCGGGCCCCGGACGAGCGCGGCTCCGGCGGGATCGCGACTGCCGAGCGCCCCGGCCCCACGACGGCTCCGCCGGTGGAGGTCGAGCCCGAACCGGTGCCGGAGCCCGAACCGCTGTCGCTGCGCGAGCGTTTCCGCGAGCGCCTGGTCCGGACCCGCAACGTGCTGGGCGTGTCGGTCACCGAACTGTTCGGCGGCGGCGTCTCCGACGAGGCGTGGGAGGGGCTCGAGGAGCTCCTGATCTCGGCCGACGTCGGGGTGACGGCCACGATGGAGATCGTCGAGGAGGTGCGTCGGGCGGCCCGCGAGCAGGGCGTGACCGACGCCGATGGCGTGGTGGCACTGCTCAAGGACGAACTGCGCCGGGCCCTGGACGTGGGCGACCGGTCACTGGCGCGCGCCGACGACGACGAACCCACGGTGTGGATGCTGACCGGGGTCAACGGCACCGGCAAGACGACCACCATCGGCAAGCTCGCCGCCGTGGAGCAGCGCGAGGACCGCTCCGTGGTGCTGGCGGCGGCCGACACCTTCCGGGCCGCGGCCGCCGACCAGCTCGGGTTGTGGGCCGACCGCACGGGCGCGCGGCTGGTTCGCAAGGACGAGGGCGCCGACCCGGCCTCGGTGGCCTTCGACGGCTGGATGGCGGCAGTCGCCACCGACGCGGACCTGCTGATCGTCGACACCGCCGGTCGGTTGCACAACCGCCGCGAGCTGATGGACGAACTGGGCAAGGTCAAGCGGGTCGTGGAGAAGAAGTCGGGTCCCATGGACGAGATCCTGCTCGTCCTGGACGCCACGACCGGCCAGAACGGGCTGTCCCAGGCCGCCGCCTTCGTCGACGTGGTGGACGTGACGGGGATCGTGCTGACCAAGTTGGACGGGTCGTCCAAGGGCGGCATCGTCGTCGCGGTGCAGCGCGAGCTGGGCCTACCGGTGAAGCTGGTCGGCCTGGGGGAGGGCATCGACGACCTCGCCGCCTTCGAGCCCGCCGCCTTCGTGGACTCGCTCTTCGCCTGAGCGGTCGTCGGGCCGGGCCGCCGGGCCGTCGGCACGCGCACGGTCCCGGTCGGTGGGGCCAGCGGACGAACCGGTCACGGTGATGGCACGCTCAGGGCTGCCGGCGTCACCCGGGGCCATGGCCACCCGGACGAACGGCGCGAGCGCGCGCGCGAGCTGGCCCAGGAATTGGGCGTCGCGGTGGTGGAGCAGGTCGCCGTGCGGCGTGTGGGCCACCACCAGTCCGAGCAGGTGTCCGTCGACCGGCAGCGGGGCAGCCACGATTGAGCCCGACCGCTGCCCGTTGCCGGCCAGGGTCGCGAGGTCGTCGTGCGTCGCGGCCGCCACCGTGCCCAGGCTCAGCGCTCGGTCGTGAGGGCCGCCCGGGAGCAGGTCCAGGTCGGTCCCGGGGCTCAGGTCGGGATCGGTCGACGCGCCCACGGTCAAGCGCTGACCCCCCGCACCGGCGGTGAACAGATGCACGTCGCCGAGGTCGAGGTGCGCGCGGAGGCGCCCGAGCGCCGTACCCATGGCCTCACGGCTCGCGCCGGTGCCGGCGGTGCGCACGACGTCGTCCAGCACGTCGGCCTCCCAGCGCAACCGCCGCAGCCGGATCCGGTCGTCACGCGCGGCCCGCGACTCGTCGGCCGCGCGGCTGCTGGCCCGACGACCGGTGGTTGCCACGTCGGCGACCAGCGACCCCAGCGCCGCCGCGACGACCACCGCGATCACGGTGTCCTCGACGAAGCGGTTGTCGAACACCGAGGCGCCGAGCACCAACCGGACGGTCTCGAACGGGGCCGCGATCACCAGGTTCCGGAACACCCCCAGCCGGCCCAGCCGGAGGGCTCCCAGGATCGCGATGACCGACAGCAGGAGGATGACGAACGGGCTGTCCTGGGCCGCGCCGAAAGGCAGCGCCATGGACAGCAGGATCGCGTCCAGCAGGCTCAGGCCCTCCAACAGCCGTCGCGGTCGGCGCACGACCGGTACCGAGGTGCGGGTCACGAGCCCGGTGACCAGCAACCCGATGCCACTGGCGGTGGCCAGGACCATCGCCCAGTCCGGCAGGCCCGGGACGACCTGCCATATCGAGGCGAGTACGGCGACCCCGGCGACCACGCGGGCCCAGCCCAGGTGGCGTTCGAGCCGCCATTCGTCCGGTTCCAGCGGGGTGGTGGACCAGGTCGTCTCCCACCACCAGCGCAGGGCCGCCGCCCCTCGAGCCGCCGGCGCGGTCGGTGTCGACGGTGTCGGGCCCGACGGGTCGTCGGCGGACGGCCTATCGGACATCGCGGCACCTCCGGGGGGTCGGTTCTGCCCAGTCTGCCAGCCCGGGGGACGTCCTGTCCGACCGCGCCCGCGGACCGCCCGCCGACCGTTGCCCCGAGCCACCGATCCCCAGCCGCCGACGCGCCCGACGATCGGGGTCCGGTCGGCGGCGACTGCTCCGGGACGGAAACGGCCGGCCGCTACCCTCGGGCGAAACCCCAGCCCGTCCGGGCACCGTCGCCGCCCGGCCTGCGGGTGGTCGCCCAGCCCCAAGTTCGACTTCCGTGTTCGACAAAGGTCCCTGTCGTGTTCGATGCCCTCGCCACGCGCCTCGACGAGGCGCTGTCCCGCGTCCGTGGTCGCGGCCGCCTCGACGACGAGACCGTCGACGCCACCCTCCGCGAGATCCGGTTGGCCCTGCTCGAGGCCGACGTCAACTTCAAGGTCGTGCGGGGCTTCGTGTCCCGGTTGCGGGAGGTGCTGGTCGGCGAGGAGGTCAGCAAGGCCCTCAACCCGTCCCAGCAGGTCGTCAAGGCTGTCCATGCGGAACTCGTGCGGGCGCTGGGCGGCGAGTCCGCACCGCTGGACCTCACGGGCAAGCCGACCGTGATCATGCTGGCCGGGTTGCAGGGGTCCGGCAAGACCACCGCGGCCGGCAAGCTCGCCCAGCAACTGAAGAAGAGGGGCCGCACGCCCATGCTGGTGGCCTGCGACCTCCAGCGTCCCGCCGCGGTGCAGCAGTTGCGGGTCAACGCCGAGAAGGTCGGCGTGCACGTCTACGCCCCAGTGGAGTCCGGAGACCCCGTCGCGGTCGCCCGGGACTCGCTGGCCAAGGCCCGTGACACCGGGTGCGATGTCGTGATCGTCGACACCGCGGGACGTCTCCACATCGACGCCGACCTGATGGCCCAGGCCCGCGACATCCGCGAGGCGGTCCAGCCGACCGCGACCCTGTTCGTCATCGACGCCATGATCGGTCAGGAGGCCGTGAACGTCTCCAAGGCGTTCCTCGACGACGTCGGCTTCGACGGCGTGATCCTGACCAAGCTCGACGGTGACGCCCGCGGTGGGGCCGCCCTGTCGGTGCGCGAGGTCACCGAGCGCCCGATCGTGTATGCCTCCGTCGGCGAGAAGATGGAGGACTTCGAGGCGTTCCACCCGGACCGGATGGCTGACCGGATCCTGGGCATGGGCGACATGATGACGCTGATCGAGAAGGCCGAGGACGCCTTCACCGAACAGGAGACCAAGGACGCCGAGCAGGCGTTGCTGTCCGGCGACTTCACGCTGGAGGACTTCCTCAAGCAGATGCAGATGGTCAAGCGCATGGGCCCGCTCAAGGGCGTGCTGGGGATGCTGCCCGGCATGGGCCAGGCGCTCAAGGACGTCGACGTCGACGACAAGCAGTTGGCCCACGTCGAGGCGATCATCACCTCGATGACGATCGACGAGCGGCGCAACCCGAAGCTGTTGACCAAGGGTGGGGCGCGGCGGCGACGACGGATCGCGGCCGGTTCTGGTCGCACCGTCCAGGAGGTCAACCGCCTGCTCAAGCAGTTCGACCAGGCCCGGACGGTCATGAAGTCGGTGTCGAAGATGGCCGGCATGGACTCGATGAACCCCCAGGGCCGCCAGGGCAAGCGCGCCCAGGCCGCGGCTGCCCGCAAGATGATGCAGTCCGGGCAGCTGCCGGGCCAAGGCGATGCCGGCGGTCTGGGCGGCTTCCCCGGTCTGCAGCAGGCCCCGAAGCGCGGCAACAAGTAGTGCCGACTCATCCTCCCCCCCGATCCCGGCAGTCCTCCCAGCCCCGGCGCGCCCGGACCCCCGCACCCCTCACGAGTGGGTGTGGATCCGGCACCACGTGGCCGGAATCACACCCAGCTGGAAGGTCGCTCACGGTCGGCGGGGTGCGCACGGTGCGTGGGGTGTCGCGGGCGGTCGGGGGGTCGCGTGCGCTGGGGAACGGAGAGGTGGGGGCGTGATCGACCAGGTCTCGTTGTTCCTGCACGTGCTGGCAGCCGTCGGGCTGGTCGGTGGCGGGCTGATGCAGGTGCTGGTCGGCGCGCGGCTGCGGGCGGCCACGACGTCGGCGCCGATCGCGACCTGGGGCCAGTTCGCACTGACGGCGAGCACCCTGGTGCTGGTGTCGGTCGTGACGAGTTTCCTGACCGGGGGCCATCTCGCCGGCGCGGTCTTCTCCACCCCCGAGATGTCCGGGTTCCGCCGGCCATTCATCAGCGTGGGCCTGGGCGGGCTGGTGGTGGGCGCCGGGGTGTGGTGGCTCGCCAACACCCGCCTGCGGCGCCTGGTCGAACGGGCGCTTGGTGGCGATGGCGCCCGCCTGACCACCGACGTGCGGTCGGCCGCGTTGTGGGGCCCGGTCCACGGGTTGGTCGGGATCGGCGTCGGCCTGATCTGGATCATGACCGCCAAGCCCGAACGGTGGCTGACCGCGATCGTGATCGTGCTCGGAAGCCTGGTGCTGGGGTGGCTCGCCGGCCTGGCGGTCTCGACCCGCACCAGCTGACACCCGGCACCGCCCGACCGGGACTCCGGTCGTGCGCGATTCCGGCCAGATGTGGCCGGAAACCATCACGTCAGTGGGGGATGCGGTGGCGGCGAGCGGTTCGCTATACTTCCTGTCAGCCGTCCTCGCGATCCGTTCGCCTCGACGGCCATCCCATGTCGCCGTCCTCTGCCTCGTCGTCGCCTGCATGCACCCCTTCGCAGCGTGGCCACGCCAGGTCCGGGTCGGTCCCACCGGTCGACGGGCAGTCGGCCATCGCTCCGAGGTCCACCATGGCCGTCAAGCTCCGCCTTCGTCGTGAAGGCACCAAGAAGAAGCCGCACTACCGCGTCGTCGCCGCCGACTCCCGCGCCCCGCGCGACGGCCGCTTCATCGAGATCCTGGGGGAGTACCACCCCCTCGACGACCCGTCCACGATCCGCATCGAGCGCGACCGTGCCCTGTACTGGCTCGGCGTCGGTGCCCAGCCGTCGCTGCAGGTCAAGAAGCTGCTGCGCATCGAGGGCATCTGGCAGGAGTTCAAGCCGGACGACGAGCCGACCCGGGTCCGCCCGGACGCCCCAGCCGTCCCCAACCCCTCGTCGGCTGCCGCTCCCGCTGCCCCCGCCGCCAGTGACTCGTCGCCCGACGCACCGGCCGAGCCGGAGGCTGCGGAGGCCTCCGAGTCCGAGGCAGCGGAGGCCTCCGAGTCCGACGACACCGACACCGAGGATGACGCATGAGCGTGCGCGCCGAGGACACCCTGGACTTCGTCGCCCGGCAGTTGGTCGACCACCCCGATGACGTGCGCATCGAGGTCGACGCCGACGATCGCGGCACGACCCTGCACCTGCACGTCCACGCCGACGACGTTGGCAAGGTGATCGGTCGCCACGGCCGCACGGCCAAGGCCCTGCGGACCCTGATTCGCGCGGCCGGGTCGCTCGACGACGCCAACGTCAACGTCGAGATCGAGGACTGACCGACCGTCGAACGCACCACCTGGAGGTCGCGTGACCGACGAGACCCTGATCGGGCGCGTGGTCAAGCCCCACGGCATCCGGGGCGAGGTCGCGATCGACTCCCTGTCCGACGTCGCCGAGCGCTTCGACGCGGGCGTCGTGGTCACCGTCGGCACCACCGAACGCACCATCGCGAGCAGCCGTCCCCACGCGGGTCGGCTGCTCGTGCAGTTCGAGGGGATCCCGGACCGCACCGCCGCCGAGGACCTGCGCGGACTGGAAGTGTTCGGGCCCGAGGTCGACCTCGCCGACGAGGACGCCTACTACGTCCACGAACTGATCGGCATGGACGTGGTCACCGGTGATGGCGACTGGCTGGGGGAGGTCGTGGACGTGCTCGACCTGCCGAGTGTCGCAGGCTACGACCTGTTGGAGGTGGAACGTGATGGTCAGCGCTGGCTGCTGCCGTCCGACGACGACCTGGTCGACGTCGCCACCAACACCGACACCGGCGAGGACCTGCTGGTCGTGGTGGACCCGCCGCCCGGGCTGCTGCCCGGCGAGCTCGACGCGGGCGTGCAGGTCTCGCGCGACGCCGACGCCGGGGGACGTGCCGGCGACGATGCCGATGCCGATGCGGGTGACGAGTCGGCGGGGAGCGCCTGAGTGCGCGTCGACGTCCTCACCATCTTCCCGGAGTACGTGACCGGCCCGGCGAGCCTGTCCCTGCTCGGCAGGGCCCGCGAGGTCGGCCTGCTCGACCTGCGCACCTTCGACCTGCGTGACGCGACCTTCGACCGGCATCGCAGTGTGGACGATTCACCCTACGGCGGTGGTGCCGGCATGGTGATGCGGGCGGACGTGTGGGCGCGCGCCGCCGAGTCGGTGTGGAACGACGTCCCGCCAGACGCGGTCGACGACGCGGACGACCTCGCCTTCCGCGCGGGGGGAGCCCGCCCCCGAACGATCCTGTTCACACCACGGGGACGCCCGCTCGACCAGCCACTGGCCCGCGAACTGGCCCGCGAGGACCGGCTGGTGCTGTGCTGCGGGCGCTACGAGGGCATCGACGAGCGGGTGCACGACCACGTGGCGACCGACGAGGTCTCGATCGGCGACGTGGTGACCTTCGGTGGGGAGGTCGCCGCACTGGTGTTGCTGGAAACCGTCGTCCGGTTGCTGCCCGGCGCCATGGGCAACGTCGACTCGCCCGAGGAGGAGTCGTTCAGCGACGGCCTGCTCGAGCATCCCCAGTACACGCGCCCCGCCGACTGGCGCGGCCACGAGGTCCCTGACGTCCTGCGCTCCGGCGACCACGCACGCATCGCGGCCTGGCAGCACGACCAGCGCGTCGCACGGACCCGGTCGGTCCGCCCCGACCTCCATCGGCGGTGGCTCGACGACCAGGACGTCTCGGACGGCTGACCCGGCGCCCGCGGCCCGACCGGGCGGACCAGCCGCTGTTGGCGAGCGTGCCGGTGATGGCATATCCTCGCCGTTCGCACCTGCCCGCCGGCCGTCGTCAGTCGTTTCCCGGCCGCCATGGCCAGGTGGGCACCCTCGGCAGCGACGGAGTCCGCTGCTGCCGTCCGGACGAACTCCCGCACCGCGCACGGACGCACCCTGCGCAGGCCCCACCACCGCTTGCATCGTGAAGGCAGTCCCATGAACAAGGTCGACCTCGTCGAATCCGCGCACCTGCGCGACGACATCCCCGACTTCCGTCCCGGCGACACCGTCAAGGTGCACGTCAAGGTCATCGAGGGCAGCCGGTCCCGCATCCAGGTGTTCGAGGGCGTCGTCATCCGCCGCCAGGGCGGGGGGCTGCGCGAGTCCTTCACGGTCCGCAAGATCTCGTTCGGCGTCGGCGTCGAGCGCACCTTCCCGGTCCACAGCCCCGTGATCGACCACATCGAGAACACCCGTCGCGGCAAGGTCCGGCGCGCGAAGCTGTACTACCTGCGCGACCGCGTGGGCAAGAAGGCCCGCATCCGCGAGAAGCGCGAGCCGGCCGCCAAGAACTGACGACTCGTCCAGTGAGGTCGTCGACGATGACCGTCCCATCACCGCGAGGGTGCCCACCACGGGCACCCTCCGGCCATGTCGGGCGGTCCAGCGGGAGGGTCCGGTGAGCGAGGAACTGTTCTCCGGCCATCGACCGCGGCGGCTGGGCACCGGCGAGGCGCCGCCGCCCCCGCCGTCGGACGCCCTTGGTGCGCAAGCCGAGTCCACGTCAGCGACGGACGGCACCGTGGCCGCCGATCCCGCCCGCCACGTCCGCACCGACACCCGGTCGATCCCCCCACCGCCTCCGCCGCTGCGCTCGTCACCGGACGAACCGCTGGCCGCGCCGGACGCGGCACCCGAGCCGGCCGACGACCCGGCCACCGACGTCGACGCCGATCCGTCGACCCGGACCCCGACCCCGGACCCCGACGTCGCCGATGAGCCCGTCGCCCCGGCCGACGACCCCGTGGCGGTGGACGAGCCCGTCGTGGTGGACGAGCCCGTCGTGGTGGACGAGCCTGTGGCGATGGATGAGCCCGTGGCGGTGGCTGAGCCCGTTCCCACGGTCGACTTGAGCGCGGCCGCGCCACCGACCAGTCTCGACGAGTCCGACGACGACGGCTCCATCGAGGTGGGCGACCCGGACCGGGAGGCCGGGCGGACCGACGGCGACGACGGCGCGGCCGACGATCCCGACCGGCCGGTGTCATGGCGCACCGAACTGGACTCGGACGCGACGACGGTGATCCCGCTGGTGACAGCGGCTGCGCGGTCGACCCGACCGGACGCCACTGACACCTCCGCAGAGGTGTGGGACACTGGCACCATCCGACGCTGGGATTCGAGCATGACCGACAATCGCACGCGGACGGCGGACAGTGCGATGCAACGTCCACATCGCCTGGATGATCGCGACGAGGTGGCCCTCGACCGCGACGAACAGAACGGTCGCTGGTACGAGGTCCCGCTGATGATCATCATCGCGTTGACCCTGGCTTTCCTGCTGCGGACCTTCGTCGTGCAGGTCTTCTACATCCCGTCCGGCTCGATGGTCCCGACGCTGGAGATCTACGACCGGATCGCCGTCGAGAAGTTGTCGTACCTCGCGCGTGATCCCGAGCGCGGCGAAGTGGTGGTGTTCGCCGGCGACGATCCGTTCGCCGAGCGGACCACTGCGTCGACCGCCGACCGGGTCATGACCGGGGTCGGCCAGTTCCTGGGGGTCGTGCCGGTCGATGCCAAGGACTTCGTGAAGCGCGTCATCGGGCTGCCCGGCGACACCGTGGTGCTGACCGACGGCGTGGTCACGGTCAACGGGGTCGAACTGGACGAGCCCTATGCGGACCTGGACCAGGACAACGGCGAGTGGGTCGTGCCCGACGGATCGTTGTTCGTCATGGGCGACAACCGGGCCAACTCGGGCGACTCGCGGTCCAGCCTAGGATACATCCCGGTCGACGACGTCGTGGGACGGGCCGTGGTGACCATCTGGCCGCTCGAACGGTCCGGTTCCATCCCCGGCGTGGACCACGGTGCGGCGGTGGACGCCGGCTCGTGAGCCCTCGCGCTCGCCGACCACGGGCCACGCGTGCGCGCGGGACCTGGGTCGACGGGCGCGGACGCCGCCGCAAGCTGCCGATGGTGCCCGGCATCACCCACGAGCAGACCTGGTGGGAACGCGGACTGGTCGTCGCCGGGATCGACGAGGTCGGCCGGGGTGCCTGGGCCGGACCCGTCACCTGCGCGGCCGTGGTCCTGCCCAGCGACTCCCGCATCTACAAGTTGCGGGACTCGAAGCTGTTGACGCCCGATGCACGCGACGTGCTGGACGTCCGGGTCCGCGAGCGCGCCGTGGCCGTCGGCCTCGGCCACGCCGACAACACCGAGATCGATCGCTGGGGCATGACCGAGGCCTTGCGCGTGGCGGCCAGCCGCGCCCTGGACGACCTCGGGGGACCCGTCGACGCGGTCCTGCTGGACGGCAACTTCGACTTCGTGGGCCACCGGCCGACCCGTGATGACGACCGCCTCGCCGATGTCACCACGATCGTGCACGGCGACGCCCACTCGGCGTCGATCGCCGCGGCGTCCATCGTCGCCAAGGTGGCCCGGGACGCGCTGATGGTGGCGGCCGCCACCGAGCACCCCCACTACGACTTCGACGGCAACAAGGGTTACCCGGCACCCGCCCACGTCGCCGCGCTGGACGACGTCGGGCCCTGCGACCTCCACCGTCACTCGTGGGACCCGATCGTGCGGCGTACCACGCCCAGCCTGTGGGAGGACGCCGCCCTGGGCGAGCCACCGCCCGGGTGATCGACGGCGTCATCCGTGGACGGCGGTGACCACCAGGGTCTCGAACGGGAACACCAGGCCGTCGTCGTCGCCGTGCAGGCGAAGGCCGGCCGTGAGGTCGTCCAGCAGGGGATCGAGGGTGGCGGCGGGCAGCGTGTCGGTGAGGTCGCCCAACGGGGAACTGGAGGACTCCGCGGCCAGGAAGGCTCGTGGGGACGGGAACCGGAACGGCGTGATCGTCCGACCGACATGGATGCCGGTGAACCCGGCCCCCGCCACGACGTCCCGGAGCCGGTCGACCTCGCCCAGGCCGTATGGGCTGGCCAGCACCTCGGCGGCACCCGTGTCCAGGTGTCGGGCCACGACGTCGACCAGCACGGTGTAGCCCGGCTGTCGGTGCAGGCTCGCACACGTGCCGATCCCCAGGCGGCCGGCGGGGGACAGGACCCGCCTCGCCTCGACCAGCGTGTCCACCGGATCGTCCATGAACTGCATGGCCTGCTGGCACAGCACCGCATCCACCTCCCCGTCCGGCAGGGGCAGGTCGTCGGCGGTGGCCTCGTGCCAGGTCGGTCTGGGGACGAGGGCACCGGTGACCTCCCGGGCAACGGCCAGCATCGCCGGATTTGCGTCCACCCCGACCAGCCGGCCACCGGACCCCACCCGGGGCGCCGCGTGCCGGGTCACGATCCCGGTCCCGCAGGCAAGGTCCAGGACGCGGTCTCCGGACGCCAGGCCGACGGCGTCGACCAGGTGTGCCGCCCACGGGTCCATCGCGGCGGGGACGAGGTTGGCCTCGTAGCCCCGGGCGCCCGCCAGGTCCACCTGCCAGCCCATCGTCGTCGTGGTCATCGTCGCGGTCCTTCCTCATCGCGGGAACCGGTAGTCCAACCGTGGCCGGTGCAGGCGGCGACGGCATCCGTGCTGCGCACGGAAATCGGCATGGCATGATGGCCAGCAATGGACCTCCGCGACGATCCCCAGTTGGCCGCGGCCGGCGTGACCGGCCGCGAGGCCGAGGTGCTCGCGGCCATCGGTCGGCGTCTGCGCAACCCCGAGATCGCCGACCTGCTGTCGATCAGCATCCGCACGGTTGAGAGTCACGTCGCCCAGTTGCGCCGCAAGCTCCACGCCGCCGACCGCGCCACGCTGCGGCGCCGAGCCGCCGCATCGGCCGCGCGCGCCACCATCCCACGGGTCGCGACCAGCTTCGTCGGCCGCGACGCCGAACTCGCCGCGGTGGCCGGCCACCTGGTCCACCGGCGCCTCGTCACCGTGGTGGGCCCGGCCGGCGGCGGCAAGACCCGCCTCGCCCACGAGGTCGCTGCCCGCTGGCCCGGCGAGGTCTGCGTGGCGAGCGTCGCAGGTCGGACCGCGGCCGAGGTGCCCGGCGTCGTGGCAACCGCGCTCGGCCTGGTCCCGGAGTCCTCCACCAGCCTGCTCGGGCAGGCCCGGGTCGCGTTGGCCGACCGGGAGGTGCTGGTCGTGCTCGACGACGCCGAACACGTGGCCGCCGCGCTGGCACGGTCGGTGGGCGGCCTGGTCGGCGCCACCAGGCGCCTTCGGGTGCTGGCGACCAGCCGCCGACCGCTGGGGACTGACGGCGAGTTCGTGGTGCGACTGCGGCCGTTGGGCCTGCCTGCCGCGGACACCCCGGCAGCGGTGCTGGCCAGTGCCGCAGGCCGGCTGTTCGCCGACCGGATGTCCGATGCGACCGGTGGCGACCTGCTGGTGGACGAGGTCACCGCACCCGCGATCGCCCGTGCCTGCGCGTACGTGGACGGCCTGCCGCTCGGGATCGAACTGGCCGCTGCGGCCGTGCGCTCGCTTGGCGTGGACGGGGTCGCCGCGGCGCTGGACCCGGCCGGCGCGGGGGCGGCGACTGGTGGCCACCGGCACGAGGGGCCACTGCCCGAGCCAGCCGGACGCGAGCCCCGCCACCGGTCGCTGGACGCCGCCCTCGCCGGCTCCTGGTCGTTGTTGGACGCGGGCGAGCGGGCGCTGCTGACCCGCCTGGCCGTACTGCCGGACGCCCTCGCCCTGACCGACCTGGCCACCGTGGAGGCCTTGGCAGCCAGCCCGGTGCGGGATCCGGTCCGGACCGTCGGCCGCCTCGTCGACGCGTCGATGGTGGTCGCGCGGGCCGGCCCCGACGGCACCGTCCGGCTCGCCGTGTATGCACCGGTTCGTGCCCACGTCCGACGGTTCGATCCCGGTCCGGACGCGGTGACGGCCGTGCGCGTCGGCTTTGCCCGTTCGGTCCTCGCGCGCCTGGCCCAGACGCCAGGCGCAGCGCCGCCCACGGCCGAGGCGGATCGGCGCCACTTCGCGGGCGCGCTGACCTGGTCGGCGGCCACCGAGACCGACCTGGGCGCCTCTCTGCTGGTTGCCGGCGCACAGCGATTCGAACTGGACCCGTCGCCGGTCCTGCTCGATGCCGTGGGCATGGTCGTGGCCGACCACGCCATCCCGGAGCAGTGGCCAGTCGCGGCGTTGGCGTGGGGCGCGGTCCTGCTGACCTACGTCGACCTCGCGCTGGCGGGGCAGGCCGTCGTCGCCGCACGCGCCCGGGCCAGGGGGCCCGCCGAGCGGGCGACGGTCGACTGGGCCGACGCGTTCGTGGCCGGGTACCGGGGTGACGAAGCCGACGCGCTGGCGGCCGCGGCGGCCGCCCGGGAGCACTTCTCGGACGTCGAAGACGGGTTCATGGTCGCCCACTGCCGGTTCGCCGCCGGTCTTGCCCGACGCGACCCCGATGCGGCCGTCGGCGACCTCGAAACGGCAGTGGTGGGGTTCATGGCCCGGGGTGCCACCCGTCACGCCAACAGCGCCCGACTGGTGCTGGTCCGGCGCGCGGCCGAGGCGGGCCGTCCGGGACCGGTCCTGGAGGGCTGGTTGGCGTCGTGTCGGCGCTTCGCCGACGAGCACGGCCTGGACCACGACCGTGCCCACGCGACGCTGGCCGCAGCCATGCTCGTCGCGTCGGAGGACCGGTCCGCCGCCGTGGCGATGGCCGACGAGGCGGGCGAGGTCTTCCGGCGCGTGGGGGACCTGCGGTGCCTGCGGCGGAGCCTGGGTGTTCGGGCCGAGGCCGACCACGACGGCCACCGGGCTGTCGCGTTCGCCCGCGAGGCCGTGGCGATCGCGGTGCTGCAGGGCGACGAACCCGGCCAGGCAGAGGCCCTCCGTCGACTTGCAGGGGTCGCGGCCGAGGTGGACGAGGTCGTCGCCGCCCGGGCCCGCGGGGCGATCGACTACCTCCGGGGGACCTCGGAGGTCTCGATTCCCGCCACGGACAGGGAGCCCGATCACCTGGCCCTGGAGGTGAGGGCCGGGCGGGCCGCCGGCCCGGCCCTGTTTGCCGACGACGCCGCCCACCTCGACCGCGGCTGATCCAGGGCTCGTCGCCGGACATCGGTCGTGCGGCGTTTGCTCCCGGTGCCGGGACGTCCGTGGCGGCTAGGCTCGGCCGGCATGGACCCCGACGAGATCGAACGCTACGAGACCCAGGCGGAACTGTCGCTGTACCGCGAGTACCGCGACATCGTCCGGACGTTCACGTATGTCGTCGAGACCGAACGCCGCTTCTACCTCACGAACAAGGTCGAGGTCACGCCGCACCACGAGGGCGGCGACGTCTGGTTCGAACTCCACCTCACCGACGCGTGGGTGTGGGACATGTACCGCCCGGCCCGCTTCATCAAGCAGGTCCGCGTGCTGACCTTCCGCGACGTCAACGTCGAGGAACTCTCCCACGACGACACCGAGTTCCCCCCGATTTTTGGGGACTCCTGAACCCGACCTTGCCACGACCCCGTCTACAGGTCGATTGTGCGGATCAGCCCGGCATGTCGGGGCGATCCGCACACTCGATCGGGATGCCGGGGCTCAGCGGTTGCCGGCGATGCTGCGGGAGCGCTGATCGACGCCGGGCTCGCCGTAGGGGTAGTCGGCGATCGGGGGTGCGGAGACCTCGGTCAGGTGTTCCTGCTGGTCGGCGTCCAGGTGGCTGTCGCTGACGCCCAGGTTGTCCTCCAACTGCTCGACGGTGCGGGCACCGAGGATCACCGAGGTGACGCCCGGGCGGTCGGCGACCCATGTCAGTGCGACCTGGGCCATGGACTGGTCGCGTTGTTCGGCGACGTGGCGCACCGCGTCGATGATCCGCCAGGTGCGCTCCTGTTCGTTGCGCGGGCCGTATGCCTCCATGCCACGCTCGGGATCGTCACCCAGGCGGGTGTCGCCGGTCGGGGCCTCGTCGCGCTCGTACTTCCCGGTCAGCCAGCCACCACCCAGCGGCGACCACGGCAGGATGCCCAACCCGTACTCCTCGCACGCCGGCACGCACTCCCACTCGATGTCGCGCACCAGCAGGCTGTACTGCGGCTGGAGGCTGACGGGCATCGTCAGCCCCGCGGACCGCTCGACCGCCTGCGCCAGTTGCCACCCGGTGAAGTTGGACAGTCCGGCGTAGTGGATCTTGCCCGCGCTGACGGCGTCGTCGAGGAAGCGCAGGGTTTCGTCGATCGGGGTGTGGGGATCCCAGGCATGCATCTGGTAGAGGTCGATCGTGTCCACCCCCAACCGCCGCAGCGAGTTGTCGAGCGCGTCGCTGAGGTGGCGCCGCGACAGGCCGACACCGGTGGGCGAGTCGTCCATCGGGAAGCGGCCCTTGGTGGCGATGACGACCTCGTCGCGGCGGTTGGGATCGGCCGCCAGCCAGCTGCCGACGATCTCCTCGCTGGTGCCGGACGAGTACACGTCGGCGCTGTCGATCAAGGTGCCGCCGGCCTCGACGAAGGTGTCGAGTTGGCGGTGCGAGTCCTCCTCGGTTGTCTCGTCGCCGAACGTCATCGTGCCGAGGCACAGGCGCGACACGGACAGGCCGGTCGGGCCGAGCAGGCGGTACTCCATGGTGGTCTCCGGGGTTGGGGAATGGTCGATCTCGACGCTATCGCCACCGGTCCCGGCCGACACCCTCCGACGGTCGGGCGGATCGATGCCGGGGAGTCCGGGTCGTACCCTGACCCGTCCACGACCAGGACGGATCTCGATGGGGTTCAACGCCACCCGCCGCTACCGCGACGGCAAGAACAACGACGTCTGGCTGCTGGTCGCCGCCGTCGTGATCGTCGTGGTGTTGATCGCCTGGGCCCTGGGGGCGTTCTAGGTGTTCGTCGGCGTGTCGGCATGAGTTGGTTCACGGTCCACGCCGAGGCCACCAGCACCGACGGGGACTTCGGGATCGTCGAGTTGCGGGCGCCGGTTGGAGACGCGTCACCGCTGCACCGTCACTCGCGCGAGGACGAGACCTTCGTGGTCCTGTCCGGCGCCCTGGAGGTGCAGGTCGGCGGGGCGGTCCACCGACTCGGCCCCGGGGACGCGGTCCGCGGTGTCCGGGGCGTCCCGCACGGCTACCGCGTCCTCGGCGACCAGCCCGCACGCTTCCTGGTCGTCGTCCTCCCGGCCGGACTCGAAGCCGCCTTCCGGGCCATGGACGCTGGGGACGACGCCGCGCTGGCCGTCGCAGGCGTGGAGGTCCTGGGTCCGTTGCCGGCGACGGGCGTCCCCACCGCCTGACCGCGAGTGTGCCGGGTGTCGGGGTCAGGTGTCGTGGAGGGCGAGGCGGATGCGCTTGTTGTCGCGGCCCTTGTTCTCGGTCTTCGTGATCTCCACGCGGCCCACCTCCACGGTCGACGCCACGTGGGTCCCACCGTCGGCCTGGCGGTCCAGTCCGACGATGTCGATCACCCGCAGTGGGTCGATGCTGGCGGGAATCAGGTTGGCGTTGGTACGAATCAGGGCCGCGTCGAGGTCGGCCTCGCTGCGGTCGACGAACTCGACCGCGATCTCGCGAGCGCGGGCGATCTCGTCGTTGATGCGGCGCTGGACCAGGTCGCCCAGTTCGGCCGTGACCGCGTCCAGGGCGAAGTCCAGCCGGCCCGACCCGGGCTTCATGTTCCCGCCCGTGACCGCCACCCCCCAGGCGTCCCAGATGACGCCGCAGAGGATGTGCAGGGCGGTGTGGGTGCGCATGAGCGCGTAGCGCCGGTCCCAGTCCAGTTCGGCCCGCACCAGGGTCCCGGGCGGGGGCAGGGCGTCGGGGTCGTCGACGGCCAGTTCGTGCTGGATGCCGCCGTCCCGGCGCCCCACGCCGACCACCTCGGCGCGGCCGACACCGCCGTCGGCCTCGTCCCACTCCAGCACGCCGCGGTCGGCGGGTTGTCCGCCGCCGCCCGGGTAGAACACGGTGCGGGACAGCCCGACCCGGGTCCCGTCGACGACCGTGACCTCGGCCTCGGTCTCGCGTCGGTAGGCATCGGTGGCGAACAGTTCGGCGGGTGCGGGGTCATCCGGCACGGGTGTGCTCCTCTCGGGCGGGTGGACGCGGTCGGTCGCGGGTCATGGCCCGCCGCCCTGGTGTCCGTCGGTGTCCGCGTCGGGGTCGGGATCGAGGTCGGGATCGAGGTCGGGGTCGAGGTCGGGGGCGATCCGTCGGGCCGCGGCGGCCAGGGCACGACCGGGCAGCAGCCGGATGCCCAACGCCACGGCGGCCATCGCGGCCGGCACCCACACCACCGTCGCGCCCGGGCGGTCAGGACGGTCCAGTGCGCGGTCCACGGCCGTGGCCACGTCCTCGGGCTGGCGGGCCAGCGGGGCGACGTCGTGGGTCGCGGTCATGCTCGAATGCACGAAGCCGGGTCGCACGACCAGCACCCGGGCCCCGCTGCCGCGGACCTGGTCGGCCAAGCCGCGGGCCAGGGCGTCGTAGCCGGCCTTGGCCGCGCCGTAGACCAGGTTGTCGGGCCGAGCCCGCACCGCCGCGACGCTGGACACCGCCACCAGCGTGCCGTGGCCCTGGTCCTGCAGTCGGCGCGCCGCGGCCAGCAGCATGACACCACTGCCTGTCGTGTTGACGTCGAACACGGCTGCGGCCAGGTCCGGCGCACCCCCGTCGCGATCGTCGTGTGGCAGCATCCCGATGGCATGGACGACCACGTCGGTCGGTGCCTGCAGGCACTCGTCGACGGCGGCGGCGATCACCTGGCCCGGATCGCGCGCGTCCAACGCGACCACCGAGACCGCCACGCCGGTCGTGGCCAGGTCGGCGGCCGCACGTTCCAGGCCGTCGCGGTCGCGGCCGGCCAGCACGACCTCGCCCACGCCGCGGATCGCCACCAGGCGGTCCACGATCGCCCGCCCGATGTCCGAGGTTCCGCCCAACAGCACCACCCGTTGCAGTCGCCCCAGTCCGTCACGCATCGCGGTGCTCCCTGTCGGTGGTCCGGTGCTCCGTGGTCCAGTGCTCGGTGGTCCGGTGCGGTGGTCCGGGGTGGCGGCCAGCAAGGCGGCGGCGGTGCCGCGGCGCGCGGGGGATCGGAGCTGGGTGTCGGCCATGGCACCGAGAGGCTACTGCCGCCACCCTTGCTCACCCGGGCGCAACCGCCGGCCGGGGGCAACGGTCGGCAGGTGCCTCAGGACGTGGCGACGACCCGCTCGGCCGGCTCCGGGGCAGGCGTCACGTGGCTGAGGCGGCGGAGGAACCCGACGACGACGAACGCGGTGACGATCGTCGCGACCGTGGTCACGATCGCGACGGGCCCGACCGGCCGCACGCCCAGCAGCACCGCCACGATCGTCGTGACCGCGCCGGCCAGCAGCCACAGGGCGTCGCGGCGACCACTGGCCAGGTCGGACAACGCCAGCACCTGCATCCCGACGGCGGCGGTCCCCAGCCATGCGAAGCGCCACAGGTCGTTGCCGATCGCCTCGTAGGCGGCACCGAACACCAGTCGGACCGCCCACGGGCCGACGACGGACGCGGCCACGGCGCCGACGGCGCCGGCCAGCGTCAGGGCACCGACGGCCACCGCCACGACCCGCCGCCGTGGGTCCCGGACCAGGCGCGGGAACAGCAGCAGGACCACGAACTGGGGTGCCCAGAACACGATCCTCATCCCCGAGGCACCGACCGCGTAGAGCCCGGCATCGAGGTCGTCCAACAGCAGCCGCGCGAGCACGGCGTCGAGGTGGATCAGGACCAGCAGCAGGCCCATCATCGCCACGGCGCTGAGCACCGTGCGTGACAACCGTCGGCGACGCGCCGGTGGTGGGGTGTCCAGGCCACCCGTGAGGTGGTGGGACAGGCCCAACTGGGCCGCGTAGCCCAACGCGATCGCGATCGTGGCCACCCACACGGTCCCGAGGGTGGCCATGCCGGCGAGGCCGGCCCCAAACTTCACGCCGGCCCCGACCAGCAGCACCGTCCCGAGGCTGACGAAGCGGGACTGGCCCTGCAGGACGCCCTCGTTGGCGGCCGTCAGTGGCAGCAGGCCGGCCGCCGCCCCGATGGCCACGACGGCGACCGGGTCCGCGGTCCCCAGCGCCGGCCCGAGCGCGAGCATGATGACGGCGACGATGGCCCCGATCGAGACCGCCAGTCGCCGCGCGAGCGGGGCGTCGATGGTGACGTCGCGTCCCAGCGTCCCGGCCGCGGCCAGCGCCTGGACCGCCATGCCCGGCGCCATGCCCACCAGCACGATGCCCAGCACCGCGGTCAGGGTGCCGAAGCCCGCCGGGGACAGCAGGCGCCCGCCCGCGATCGTGAACCCGAAGTTGGCCGCGTGCGTCGCGAAGGTCAGGGCCGCCAGCGCCACCGCACCGGACCACCACGAACCCGGGGCCGAGGGAAGGGGCTGGGTCACGATGCGGGCCTTGGTGTGCAGAGGTGGACGATGGGTGCGACCGGGTCCGGCGGCCGGGACCGGGCCGGATGGGTCCGCCGAACCGTCTCGTCGCCGGCGACCGGGCGCCGTGGCGGGCGACGGGCAATCGTAGCCGCCAACGGTTCGGCCGGGCCCATCCGGAATCGCGTCCGCCCGGCCGGTGGTGGAGCCGCGGCCGACCCGAGCGGGCCCGGTTCCGGCGGCGTTCGCACTTCCCGTCGACGACCGACCGGCGACCGGGGGGTTGTCCACAACGACCCCTCCTCGCTGGTCGATCGTGCTGGTGCTGCTCGTAGCGTCGTCGCATGGACACCACACCCCGCCCCCACCGGCCCGCCGCCCCGTCGACCGACCGCGCCCCGGCGTCCGGCGAGCCGAGCCCGACACCCGGCGATCCGGGCCCACCGGCGGGCGGGCCGAGCCCGGCGGCACCGTCCGATCCCCGCCGCGCGGTCGGTGACCACGGCGAGACGCTGGCCGCCGACCACCTGGCGTCGCGCGGGTTGGAGGTGGTTGCCCGCAACTGGCGCATCGCCGCCGGCGACCTGCGCGGGGAACTCGACCTGGTCGCGCTGGACCACCAGGCCGGGTGTGTGGTCGTCGTGGAGGTCAAGACCCGTCGCGGCGCCGGCTGGGGTGGTCCGCTGGCGGCGATCGGGCATCGCAAGCAGGCCACGCTGCGACGACTCGCGTTGGCCTTCATGGTCGACGCGGACGTGCCGTACCGCAACGTCCGGATCGACGTCATCGGGGTGCGCCTGGACACGCGCCACCTGCACCACGTCGTGGACGCCCTGTGAGCGCGGTGGACGAGGCCGACCTCACGATCGGCGACCTCGACGTCGTGGTCAGCGATGGCACCGGAGTCGACGCGACCGCGGGACCCGATCGTGACGCGGCCTCGGCGGGGCCGGCCCGTCCGGGTCGCGGCACCCTGGCGCGCACCGGCGCGGTCGCCCTCACCGGCCTGTCGGGGGATCTCGTCCATGCGGAGGCCGCGATCGCTGCCGGCCTGCCCCAGATCCGGATCGTCGGGCTGCCCGACGCGGCCGTCCGCGAGGCCGCCGACCGGGTCCGCCTGGGCTGCCAGCGCAGTGGCTTCTCGCTCCCCGAGACCAAGGTGGTCGTCAACCTCGCCCCAGCCGGGATCCGCAAATCCGGACCGGGCTTCGACCTGCCGG
>JBBSMS010000040.1:0-25659 GCA_038233055.1 Nitriliruptorales bacterium | reverse complement strand
GGCCCGGTGCCTGGCGCTGGGTACGCACGTCGAGGTCCTCGGCGTCGGCAGGTCTGCCGAGCGTCGCGGCGCCTACACGCATGCCCTCCGGGTCGCTGGTGGAGCGCGTCCGGCGCCCCTCCCGGCGCGTCTGCGGCAGGCGCTGGCAACGCGGAGGTACCGCTACGAGCGGGCCGACATCACCGACCGTGCCGGACTGGCACGCCTCGTGGACCGGTTCAGACCATCCGTCGTCGTCCATGCGGCGGCAACGCTGCGTGACGGCGACGCCGACCTGATGCGCCAGGTCAACGTGGGCGGGACCGACAACGTGCTGCAGGCGGCCGGGGCGGTCGGCGCCGCCGTCGTTGTCGTGTCGTCCGGCAGTCTCGCCGCCACTGGCGACCGCCGGAGCCAGGGCCAGGAAACGCCGGGTCGCCCGGCGGGGTCGGCCCGGCGACAGCCGGGAGCAGTGCATGGCTACGTCGACAGCAAGCGTGCGGCCGAGGAGGCCGCCCGCAGTGCGCACGGTGACGGCATCCACGCGGTCGTGGCGAGGGTCTTCAACCTCATCGGTCCGGGCGCCCACACCGCCCACCTGCCCGGACGGATCGCCATGGAGCTTGCATGGCATCGCGCCCAGTTGGACGACGGCGTCCGTTCCACCGGCTCCGCGGGCACCGGCATCGACACCGGTATCGTCGTGCGCACCGGTGACCTGTCGGCCCGTCGTGACCTGGTCGACTGTCGGGATGCCGCCAGGATGGTGGTCGCACTCGCGGTCGCGACGCCCGCCGCCGTGCGGCATGCCTGCGGCGTGCCGGTTGGACACCTGCCCGTGGTGGACGTCGGCACCGGCGTGGCCACCGAGATGGCCGAACTCGTCCGGATGCAGGTGGTGGTCGCCGGGCTCGGGGGTCGTGTCCAGGTTGTCGAGTCGGCGGCACGGGCGCGCGGATCCGACGTGCTCGTGGCGGACACGACGGCCGTCGACCGCCTCGGTGCCAGCCCGCGCACGCACGTCCCCACCGTCGTCGCCGCGATGGCTGACTACGCGGCCGACCAGGTGTGCTGAACCGGCGATGCTGAGAACGCGTCGAGGAACTCCTCGAGGGCGAGGCTGGCGGCCCCGACGCGGTCGGCCGGGACCGTCGGGTCGCTGGCGAGCGCCGCGTGCAGCGCGTCCGCGGACGGGTCGGCCAGGAGCGCCTGCAGGGCGACCTCGTTGCTGGTGAACAGGTCGATCCAGGCGGCGACGGCGCGGGGTGGTCGGGGCGGCGACGCCATTCTCCAGCCAGTCCCGTCGCCCATGGCCCGATGGGACCTCGCGACACCGTCAGGTCCGACGAGTTCGAGCGAATGGCTCGTCGGCATGGCGACGCCCACTGCGTCCAGGACGAGCGGGGCCAGCGCCACTCGGTGCCACGGCATCGACCGCGCCTGCAGGCTCGATGGCACCACCGTTGGGTCATGCGACAGCTGGTCGAGTGCCGTCCGTCGCAGTCCCCGGAGCGCGGCGGCGCGTCCCGCGCGTGGTGCCTGGGTTCCGGCCAGCATCGGGTGGTACTTGAGGGGAACGGCTCGCAGCGATGCGATCACGTCGGCGGTGACACCGCCGATGGTGTCCCCGCGTTCCCGCAACGCGTCCACGACGTCGTCGACGGCGTCGTCGACGGCGTCGTGGTGGTCCACGCGCAGGTCGTGCAGGAACGCACGGTGGTTGAGCCCGGCCAGCGACCAGGCCAGCCGCGTGTCGTCGATGCCCAGCAGGGCCGCCACGGCGCTGGCGGTGACAGTCGGGAGCTCGCACGTACCCATGACGCGGCAGCCCGCGGCGGCGATCACCGACACGGTGGATGCCAGCGGGTTTGTGAAGCCGACGACGACGGCCTCGGGACACCGGCGACGCACCGAGGCGGCGATGCCACGCATCACCGGGGTCGAGCGCAGCGCGGTCGCCAGCCCGGCTACCCCGAGTCCCTCGTCGACCGCGAGGCCGAGTTCGGCGGCGACGTGCTCGTGGCGACGTCGAGCCGCCCATCCGCCCACGCGCGGCTGGACGACCACGACGTCGGCGCCGTCGAGGCACCAGCCGGGGTCGTCGCCGAACGCGACGTCGTGCTGGTCGGCGACGAGGGCACGCGCACACGCCTGGAGGCGCGGCATGGTGTCGCGGTCGCGCCCCAGCACCCGCAGGTCCAGTCGGGGGACGGGCGCATGCCGTGACGAGCGGTCGTGCAGGGCCCCGAAGAACGGGAGCAGGTATGGCGTGTTGCCCCCGACGATTGCGATCACCGCGGTATCGGCCAACACCCGTCGCCTTGGCACCAGGGCGGGGTCGGGGGCGTCAGGCGCCTGCTCGTGTCTGGTCGTCATGCCACTGCCGGCACCCAGCCACGGTCCCGGGCCACCACCCAGGCACCGGTCAGACCGGGGTCGGGACCGATGGCCGCGAGGCGGACGGCCTCGTCCCAGTCCAGCCCCAGGTCCCAGGCATGGCCGGCACCACCGCGTGCGACGGCGCGTCGAAACGGCTCGCCGGCGGCGGTCGCGAAGCCACCGGTGAGCAGGAACCGCTCCACGCCCACGCCCACGTGCAGCGCCGCCAGCGCCCACCCCAGCAGGCCGGCACGGCGGTTGACGAGTTCGACGACGTCGGGGCGGCCCTCCAGGTAGGCGGCCACGACCGCCCGGGCGTGGGCCGGGTCGGTGCCGTCCGGCGGCGTGGTGCCGGCGACGTGCCGGGCACTCGACAGGGGTTGGACCAGCGCGGCACCAGCCGCGACGATTGCCCGCCCGCCGGCGATCCCCCCCAGGTGGCCACGGCCGCCGCACATGCATCGCGGGGCAGCGGGTGACGGATCGACGACGAGGTGGCCGATCTCGCCGCCGCGGCCGTTGGGGCCCTCGATCGGGCGTCCACCGACGAACACGGTGTTGCCGATGCCGGATCCGACTGTCACGACCACGAAGTCCCGCTGGCCCCGGTCCACGAGTGCCATCCCTGCCGCCGTCACGTCGTTGATGACGGCCACGTCATCGAGGTGCAGCGCGGTCGCGAGCCGCCGCCCCAGGGGGAGGGCGGCCACGCCACTGGCGACCGTTGGTGACGCCAGGACATCGCCGTGCGGTGTCACCGGACCGGGCCACGCCATCGCGAGGCGTCGGGGCGGTGCGCCCGGATGGTCGTGCACGGCGGCAAGGACTCGGTCCAGCATGTCGTCCACGGTGGGTCGCAGTGCGACGCGGCCGAACGACGTGGCCCGACGCTGGACGGGGCCGTCACTGCCCGCGACCGCGACGCGGGCACCCGAGCCGCCGACCTCGACCACCATCGTCGTGTGCGAAACCGTCACGAGGCGCCATGGTCCGTGTCGGGAGCGGGCTCGCGCGGTGCCTGCGGACGGCTCGCGGCCGCGCCCACCCGCCGGCAGGTACCGGGTTGCTCGTGTGGCCGCGCGGTAGTACCACTGTGGCGTGTGCCCGACGGACAGGTGTGAGGATGGAAACTGCAGGCACGCCCGGGAGTGCAGGTGGGCAGGGGTCGGACCAGTCGAGCCTGGCCGGCGCGAGCGCGGTGCTGCCGTTCGCCACGGCGGACCTGCAGCCGATGGTCGCCCACGACGGTCGCGGCCACGTCCTCGCCGCTCGCGTCGTCGAGGACTTCCACGTCCTGTCCTTCACGGATCTCGTGCACGTCCCCCCGAACGCCACGATCGGCAGGCACACCCACGGCAACGACATCGAGTTGTACGTGATCGTGTCCGGCGAAGCAGTGGTCGAACTCGACGGCGTCGAGCACGTCGTGGGGCCCGGTGACGTGGCCATGAACCGGCCCTGGGGCACCCACGCGCTGCGTCCGACGGCGGGCAGCGACGTGCGCATGGTGGTGGTCACCATGGCGCCTGCGGTATGGGACGCTCACGACATCGACCCGATGTGATCGAGTCGCTCGATGGCCGGTCGCACGGCGGCCACCACGTCGTGCTTGTCGTCCACGAACGTCGCGAGCCCGATCTCCACCGGCAGCGGCAGGTGGACCCGGCCGCCGCGGTGGCGCTCACAGGAGTCCAGGGCGTCGAGCACCGTGTCGGCCGACCAGTGCCGGCGGTGCTGCGGCAATCCGATGGCGTCGAGCGTGGCCGTGACCCGGGCCGCCTCGTCCGCGGCCAGCAACCCGAGGCGGTTGGCCATCCAGCAACTGACCCGCATGTCGATGGCCACCGCCGTGCCGTGGGAGATCGCGTACCCGCTCGTCGACTCCACCAGGGGCGACCACGTGTGGCCGAAGTCCATCCGGCGTCGATAGCCCCCGGTCTCGAACGGGTCGTGGGCCAACTCGTCGAGCATCCCCATGACGGCACGGTGCATGATCTCGTCGCGTACGGCAGGCGGATCCTGCATGGCCGTGACGACCAGCCGCGGGCCGTGGTGTTCGACGAGTTCGAACAGACGACGATCGCGCATGATGCCGACCTTGGCGATCTCGGCCAGGCCATCGCGCACCGCCTCGGCCGGCAGTGTCTGCAACCAGGCGGGGTCGAAGGCCGTGAGCCGCGGGCCCCAGAACGTCCCGATCCGGTTCTTCGACCCGTCGAGGTTGACGCCGCCCTTGAGGCCGATGCCGGCGTCGACCTGTGCCACGAGTGTCGTCGGCACGGCCACGTACCCGATGCCACGGCGGTAGCCGGACGCGGCCATGGTGACGAGGTCGCACGCGACTCCACCCCCGAATGCCACCAGCAGGTCGTCGCGGCCGAGTCGGTGACGCTCGGCGACCTGCCAGATGCGCTCGACGGTGGCGAGCACCTTGTCACGTTCGCCCCACGGGCCGACGAGCACGTCAGCCACGGGGGACGCCGTGGTTGCGCCGACGAAGTCGCGGAGCCAGGCCCGGCCGTGCAAGCGCCAGGGTGTCGGCGTGGTCACGACCACGATCCGTCGGTCGCCGACGACGTCCGCCAAGGCCCGTTGCCAGTCCGGAGGTGACCCGGATCGGCCTCGTCCGTGCAGGTGGCGGGGCCACACGACGGCGTGGCCGCCAGCGATGTGCCACTGCAGTGAAGGTGACCGGCCGTCCCGGTCGTGTGGGAGTCGCGTGAGGGAGCGTGCGCCGACCCCGGCGGCGGCATGGCCGCCATGCTGATCGGATGCGTTCGTCGACTGGCGCGTCATGGTCGTCGCCGGCGGTGGCGCACGGCCTCCGTCGCGACCAGCACGGCGAAGGCGACGGCGCCGACCGTGTAGCGGCCAAGGAGTCGTCGAGGTTCGCGCACGACGCGATAGGCCCACCCCAGCCGCGCCCGTTCCATCCAGCGTGGGTACCAGTCGAGGTCCTCGGCGAGCTTGTCCAGGTAGGCCCCCACGGTCATGACGACGCGGTCGCCCAGCACCGGCGACCACTTCTGGACGAACTCCTGTTGCAGGGGTGTCGGCAGGCCGACGAGCACCAGGTCGGCGCCGGACGCGGCGATGTCGCCGGCGACGCGTCGTGCGTCGGCCTCGTCGAAGTGACCCGGGTGTCCGGCCTCGACGTCGAGCCAGCCGTGGTGCACCCCCGCGATCCGCAGTCCCGGGAACCAGTCCGTGAGGTTGGCGGCAGCGCGATCGGCGACACCCGGCGCCGACCCGAACAGGTGCACGGTGGAGTGGTCTCGGGCCATGGCGTCGAACAGCGGTCGTTCGACGTCCTCGATGGCCACGCGCTCGGGCACGTCGATGCCGGCGAGGCGCGCGCCGTACACGACACCCCACCCGTCGGGTTGCACGATGTCGAAGTCGTTGATGGCCGCAGCGAGGTCGGCGTCGGCCGCGGTGCGCCGGGCGTAGTAGGGGTTGAGGAACGTGACCCGCAGCGGGTCACCGTCGCGGACGGCTCGCAGCACGACGTCGACGAACGTGGCGCGGTCGACCGGGGTCAGCCACACCCCGGCCCACGTGCGTGCAGCTCGCTCCCGGCGCACCGTCGACCTCATCGGCGAGCCGCCGTCGCGCCGAGCGCGGGTCGCAACGCTACGAGGGCCCGGTCGAGGGAGTCGGTGCAGGCGTCGAGTTGGGGGCCGGTGAGTTCCGAGCTCATCGGCAACGCGAGCACGCACCCGGACAGCCGCTGTGTCACCGTCAGGTCGCCCCTGGTGGCCGGACCATTGCCAGCATCGAAGCGGTGGGGCCACGACGAGTGGTCCAGCGTGGGTGCGTAGTAGGGCTTGGTCTGGATGCCGCTGGCCGACAGGTTGGCGGCCAGGCGATCGCGTTCGTCCCGCGACGGCATCGACACGACGTAGTGGACCCAGGCGTGCTCGTCGCCCGGGCGCGTGCGCTGCCGGGTCACCCGGGGATGGCGTGAGAGGACGCGGTCGTATGCCGCCGCCACCTGCCGCCGCCGTGCGACCAACCAGTCCAGATGAGCCAGTTGGTCGAGTCCGACGATGGCATGCAGTTCGGTCATCAGCGACGACCGTGCCATGTTGGATGCCGGGGGTCGTTCGCTCGTCGGCAGCCAGACGGCGCCGCCGGCTCCCCCTGCGGTCAGGCTCTTGGCGAATGACATCGAGTAGGCATGGGCGTGCTGCAGGCCGGCAACGGGTCGGCCGTCCACCCGCGCACCGATCGCAGCCGCGGAGTCCGCGACGACCGGGACGCCGTGACGGCGTGCGACCGCGGCGAGCGCGAGGTGGTCGGCCGGCGCCCCGAGTGCGTCCACGCACACGACCAGGCCGACGTCCTCGACGGTGGTGAGCGCCTCGTCCAGCGCCTCGGGGTCCATGGTCCAGGTATCCGGGTCGATGTCGACCAGGTGCAGCCGGTATCCCATCTGGACCAGGGTCTCGCCGCTCGCGGCGAAGGTGAAGGCGGGGAGCACTGCGGCGCGGCCGCGCCCGAGCCCGGCGACCGCCTCGTAGGCCATGCGCAGCCCTGCGCTGCCGGTGGCCGTCGCGAGCAGTCGGTGTGTCGGGCCGTCGACGGCAACGTCCAGTGACTCCGCGAGCAGCTGTTCCAGAGCCCCCGTGTACCGGTTCCCGTGCTTCTGCAGGCCGTTCCCGAGGATTTCCTGCACCTGTGTGGCGATGCGGGCGGGATGGTGTGGGCGCGGTGGCACGACCACGCCGACCGGGTCGTGGGGCGGTGCCGCGCCGAGGTCGGGCACGGGACCGCCCATGGCGTGGACCCCCACTGGTGAGGTGGGTCCGGCGGTGTCGTCGCCACGGTCCCACACCAGTGCGGCCAGGGCCTGCTCGAGGTGCCCCGGGGCGTGCCAGGACACGCCCGGATCGTGGTCTGCCACGAGATCCCAGTCGACGTCGGCCCAGAGTCGCGACCGTGACCGGATCAGCGGCCGATGGCGGTCGTGGTCGTGGACGCACATACGGTCCGCCAGCAGGCCGATGTCCACGTCCGCGGCACCGCCGTCCGCGACTGCCACCTGCACGTGGGGCCCGAGGCCGGCGGCGACCCGATCCCGGGACGCGGTCTGTCGGGCACCACGAGGGTCAAACGGCAGGTCGCGGCCGATCCCGATCGGGACGGCGAGGACGGGCGTGTCGCTGCCGGCGATCCCGAGGGCCGTCAACCGTGCGAGGTCGGCGACCAGTGCTGCCGTGCTCCAGCAGCACTGGCTGGGCGATCCCACGATGTCGACGAGGGCGACGACGACGGTCCCCGGTCCAGGGGTGGCCGGCAGCCGAGCGAGGCGGTCGGCCACCCAGTCGGCACCACCCAGCGCCGCCGCCACCGCCGACCCTGCCGTGCGAGGTCCCGTGACGATGACGGTGGGCGGCCGACGGATCGACGTAAGCTCCCGGCGGCGTGCACTGGCCGGGTCGCTGGTGGCCGTTGCTGCTGGGCGGTCGACGATCGGGTGTGCGGTCATCTAGGTCCCAGTGGACGTTCGATCGTGAATAGGCCCCGGGACACCCAGCATCCCCAGCCGGCATGCAGCACGGCGAGCCTGCGGTGTGGTCCCCCCGCGGAAACACACCGCAGACTACCAGCCATCATGGGCGGGGGTGCGGGGTCGGGCCGTGCAGGTGCCCCGGTGGAGGGTTGGTCCAAACCCGGCTTGCGGCCCCCGGCCGGCCGGGGGCCGGCATCGTGCACGGTGCCGCTGTTCGACGACAACGGCGCCATCCGATACGCGACCGAGGCCTCTTACGAGCGCGAGTCGGACGTGCTGCCCATCGATGCTCCGGACCAGTACCGGTCTGGCGAGTGCCACGGTGTTCGTGCCGCGTTGATCAAGGTCCTGCGAAACGATGCAGGTACTCGCGCAGGTCCCGGGCTCTGAACCAGAGTCCGGGACCTGGCCGTTGTCTGGGACTCAGGACCCAGCGGTGCGGTTGGTGGTCCCGGACGCGGCGGGGCCCGCACGCCGGGTACTAGCCTCGCGGAACCGGACCGTGGCAGCGGTCTGGCCATGGGATGGTGCCTCGACGAGGATGGCCGCATGGCCGATGATCCTGCGGTGATTGCAGTGAGTGGTTTTCCCATCGAGGAGGTCTACGGGCCCCAAGACCTCGCCGACTTCGATCCAGTGACGGCGCTGGCCGAACCGAGCGAGTTCCCCTACACCCGCGGGCCCTACGCCTCGATGTACCCGGGGGCGTCGTTGGACCATGCGCCAGTACGCCGGCTTCTCCAACGCCGCGGAGTCCAACGAGCGCTACAAGTACCTGCTCGACCAGGGCACCACGGGCCTGTCGGTGGCCTTCGACCTGCCGACCCAGATGGGCTACGACTCCTCGGCCGAGATCGCTGACGGCGAGGTCGGCAAGGTCGGCGTCGCGATCGACACCGTCGAGGGACATGAAGATCCTCTTCGACGGCATCCCGATGGACGAGGTCTCGACCTCGACGACGATCAACGCCCCGGCGGCCCTGTTGCTGCTGATGTACGAGATTGCGGCCGAGGAACAGGGCGTCGACGCAGACCAGTTGCGCGGCACCATCCAGAACGACGCGCGCAGTGTCGACCCACTGGCCGGCAGCTACCTCGTCGAGTCCATGACCGACCGGGTCGAGGCCGAGGTGCTGGCGGAGTTGGACACCATCGACGACCTGGGTGGGGCCGTCGCCGCCATCGAAGTGGGCTACCAGAAGCGCGAGATCGAGCAGTCGGCCTACGACATCGCCCGTGCAGTGGAGTCCGGTGAGCAGGTCGTCGTCGGGGTCAACCGGTTCCAGATGGACGACGACGTCCAGCCGAACTTGCAGCGCGTCGACGAGGCCATTCGCGACCAGCAGGTCGCCCGCATCGACGGCCGAGCCAACGCGACCAGTCAGCGGTCGACACCTGCCTGGACGAGGTCCGGGCGGCTGCGGCCGGAGACGAAAACCTGCTCGTCCCGATACGTGCGGCTCTGGTGGCGCGGGTGACCCTGCAGGAGGTGTGCGACGTGCTCCGCGGTGAGTGGGGTCTCCACGCCCCGCAGGGCGTGCGCTGACGGTCCACGCCAGCGGCTTGGACAGCGGTCACGCGGTTGGATTCAACCTTGCGGTGCGCGGACGGTCCTGCGGATCCGCCAGGGCCTCGGCGGTCCCCCAGGAGCGTCTTGGACCTATCACCAGCGACCCGACCACCTCGGCGTCGGCCGTCATCAGGTCGCGGCGGACCTGGCGCAGTTCGTCGCGGCGGGCGCGGCCCAGCCGGACGACCGGGACCACCACCGTCCCGGGGATGGCCGCGAGGTCCAGGGCTGCGGTGCTGACGTCCAGAGACTCCACGGCCACGACCACCAGGTCGTAGTGGTTGGCGACCTGACCGACAGCAGCGACGGAGCCCATGTTCGGGTCGTTGGCCCGCGACAGGTCAGCACGGTCAGCCGTCCCGGGCGGGTTGGCCGCGACCCACTCGGGTCGGCGCTTGGTGCCCTGCTGCCGACTGACCTGGGCGAAGACGGTCTCGAGGTCGGTCGACGACGGGGACCTCGCCGATCCCACCACGACGACCGATTGGCGCGCCGCAAGGCCGTCCGCGAGCCCGGGCGCGACCAGCTCGGCCGCCTGGTCGCCCATCGACAAGAGCACGATGATCCGCGGCCGTTCGTCGCCGATGACCGTGTCCAGCGTCACGGCTGTGCGACGGAGTGGTCCCTCGATGCGGTCGGGCGAGAGTCGGAGGCGTCGATGTGGTCTCGTGTCTTTGAGGTAGCCCAGCGACGGCACGCCCAGCACGTTGGCCACGTCGTCGCCCACCGACAGGCGCTGGTCGAGGGAGTTGCGGAGGAACGCGATGACCATGCCGGCGATCGCACCGCCGATCAGCCCGGCCACAGCCAGGACCAGCGGGTCGAGGCCGGCTGGTGTCTGGGGCGGCAGGGCCGGCGAGATGACGGCCCCCCCGTCGATCCCCGTCGTCGACAACTCCTGCAACTCGCTCTGGGTCAGGGCCTGGCGGGTGTCGAGGACGGTGGTCTGGGCCTGGGCAGCTCGCAGCTCGACGGGGTTGCCGTCGGGTACACCGTCGGCGTCGGCGTCGGTGCTCAACTCGGCCAGTCGGTCCTCGACCTCAGCTCGTTCGACCAGGATGCTGGCCAGTCGTGACTCGAGGTTCCCACGGACGCTCGAGACCGCGTCTCGCGCGCGATTGTTGCGGTAGCCAAGGTAGGCGCTTGCGAACGCGTTGGCGCGCTGGGCGGCCACCTCTGGATCCCCACTCTCGAAGGTGAAGCGCATGACGTTGGCATCGTCTGCGGCCGAGACCGACAGGTTGGACAGGAGGGCGGTCGCATCGCCGTCGGCGTCCCCAAGGTCTTCCAAGGTGAGCTGGGCGATCGCCAGCGATTGGGCAACCTGGCGCTCCGTCGATGTGTCGATGCTGCCGTCACCGTCGAGTTGCTGCAGCGGGTCCGGGCTCAGCGAGCGCAGCAGCACCGTCGTCGTCGCCTCGTACGTCGCGTCCGTCGCCGCGGCGTACACCAGGGCCAGCACCAGCCCGACGAGCGCGGCCCCCACGACGTAGTACCACCGCGCACGTAGCACGAGGTAGTAGTCGCGGAGTTCGACGGGCGCCGGGTCGAGCCCGGCACCCGGGGGCATGGCCGTCATCGGGGCCTCGATGGGCGAGGTGGGGGCGTTAGGGCAGCGGGTCGCGCGAACGAGCGCTCACCCGCCGCGATCCGACGGATCGCGGCGATGGTGATCGCTGTGGCAGGGTACCGAGCGGTCGGGCGGGAACGATTCGGGCCGACGACCCGTTGCTGTTGTCCCACGACGACCCCGCCTGCGGTTGTCCCACGACGACCCCGACCCCATCCAGGAGCACCCGTGACACGCCAAGTCGAGTTCTTCTTCGACCCCGTCTGCCCGTTCTGCTGGCAGACCTCCAAGTGGTTCCGCCAGGTGAGCCGCCTCACTGACGTCGAACCGGTCTGGCGCTTCATCTCGCTGGCGATCCTCAACGACGACCCGGACGACCCGGACGCGACCAACGACAGCCACGCCGCCGGCACCGCCCTGTTGCGGGTCGCCGCGGCGGCCAAGGAGGCCCACGGCCCCGAGGTGGTCGGTCGGCTGTACGAGGAGATGGGACTGCGCCTGTGGGAGGACGCGCCCGAGGTCGACAGCCCGCCCGAGGGGGACGAGCGCTGGGTCGTGATGGGCAAGCACCAGCAGTCCGTGGTCGACGATCTCCCCGAAATCCTCGAGGCCGCCGACCTGCCCACAGCGTTGGCCGATGCGCAGCACGACGAGCGCTTCGACGCCGAGTTGCGCGCCTCCACCGAGGAGGCGATGGAGCGGACCGGCGGCGACGTGGGGACCCCGATCTTGTCCTTCGACCCCCCGGACGGCCCCGCCTTCTTCGGCCCGGTCATCTCCACGACCCCGACCGACGAGCAGGCCGTGGAACTCTACGAGGCCGTCGAGACGCTGGCCCGGTGGCCCTCCTTCGCCGAGCTCAAGCGGTCCCTGCGCGAGCCCATCGACAACGAGTTGTTCCGCACCCTCGAGGTCTGAACTGAGAGGGCCTGACCCACGCCCCCACCGCGACGGTCACCTGGGAGCGGCCCGCGCGCCCGAGTCGACGTACCCGTCGAGATCGGGCTGTTCGCCGCCTTCTGGATCCTCCAGACGCGCCAGTTCTGGACCCGCGACGTACCGACCGAGCCAGCGTAGGCACGAACCCGTAGCGCAGGGCCGGTGGCCGTGCGCCACAGGCGACCCGCTCGACGTCGTTGTCAGCGGCGACCAGCGAGCCGGCGTACTCCGAACCCGAGAACCAGCAATCCCAGTGCCAGGGCCGCGAGCATCGGCAGCGACAGACCCGTGTGTGCCAACCGGGCCGGGGCCGCATCGGCGGACGCCAGGCGGGCTGGTGCAGCGGAGTCGACCCGTGGCGAGGCCGGACCTGCACTGACCTCGACATCGACGGAGCCCGCCGATACGGCACCGCTGGCCACCTGCCCGGCGTCGATCGTGGGTGCCGGGCTGCTGGTCGGCGCCGACGTCGATATGGGCGACGGGGACGGCGTCGACTCGGACGACGGGCTCAACGTGGGCGATGGGGACGGCGTCGACTCGGACGACGGGCTCAACGTGGGCGACGGGGTCGGGGTCGACTCGGACGACGGGGTCGGCGTCAACTCGGGCGACGGGGTCGGCTCGGGCGACGGCGTCGAACCCTCGCACTCCGGCTGTGCGGTGACCAGCAGTTGCACGACGGTCCCGTCCGGCGTGGACTTGGTCAGGCGGATGCCGTTGACCTGCACCGGAGGTCCCTGCAGAGTGACCGCGACGACGCCACCGACGGCCTGCGCGCGACGGGTCCGTCCGTCCGTGGTCACGAACTGCCACGAGTCGGATCCGGCCACGGCGACCCGCGCGTCTGCGGCGGCCACGACGTAGTCATAGGGACCGTCGCCGACGGGCGTCTGACAGACTTCGACGATCGCGCTGCCATGTCGTCCCGTCGCGTCCGGATAGCCCGGAGATGCGGCCACCGGTCCCGCGATCCCGATCGTTGCGACGGCCGTTGCCGCCAATGCAGTTGCAATTCTCATAGTGCTTCCCCCCCAGGAAGTGGCACGACGGACCCCAGCCCGGTCTCGGGTGCTGTGGTGGTCGGTACCGAACAGGTGTGGGGCCCGTGGTCGTCGGGCGATTACCCTCCGAGGCGATCCTGCTTCGGGCGCCCGGAGCCCACCAATGTCGTCACTGATCATGACGAAACTCAAGATATCGCGGCTCCCTGCGAGCAGACATGGGACTTCAGTCCCTTGTCGAGGCGACGGCGGTTCCCTCCTGGCGGCGATCCGAGGGAAGCCACCCCAAGGGCCCGGCCACGACGACCGGCCGTGATGCGAGTCGTGGGCCGCGGCCTGTTGAGTCCTAGGCTGGCCGCCATGTCCGACACCGCCGAACTCGTGGAGGCGGCCACCTCGCTGGCGGCGACCGTGGCCGTCGTACGCCTGCCGTTGGACCTCCCGTCGGCCACGTCCGGGCGGGTCGTGCAACGGCGGCTCGCGGACCAGTTCGCCGACCACCTGCTGCCGCGCCTGGTCGACCGGGGCGCCCCGTTGCTGGTCGTGGTGGGCGGCTCCACCGGTGCGGGCAAGTCCACGCTGGTCAACACCCTGGTCGGGGACGCGGTCAGCCGCACCGGCGTGCTGCGCCCGACCACCCGGTCACCCGTGCTGGTGCACCACCCCACGGATGCGGAGGCCTTCCGCTCCGACCGGGTGCTGCCGTCCCTGCGCCGGGCCGTCGGGACCGAGGCCACGGCTGACCCCGACGTTTTGACCCTGGTCGCCAGTGACCAGGTCCCCCCCGGGGTGGCGCTGCTGGACACGCCCGACATCGACTCGGTCGCTGCGACCAACCGGGCACTGTCGCGCCAACTGTTGGGTGCCGCTGACCTGTGGTTGTTCGTGACCACGCCCGCCCGCTATGCCGACGCGGTGCCGTGGGACCTGTTGCGCACCGCTGCCGACCACGGGACGGCCGTGGCGGTGGTGCTGGATCGGATCGAGTCGGGCCAGCGTCGCGAGGTCACCGCGCACCTGCGCCAGATGCTGGACAAGGGCGACCTCGCGCGCGCCGCGCTGCTGGTCGTGGAGGACGTGGAGGTCCGTGCCGACGAGCGGCTCCCGCAGGACGCGGTGCGCGAGGTGATCGACTACCTCGACGAGGTCGCCGGCGACGACGCGGCCCGACGCGCCATCGCCGACGCCACCCTGGCCGGTGCGCTGGGGAGCGTGGCCGGACGGGTCGAGGTCGTCGTCGAGGCGTTCGACGCCCAGCAGGCTGCGGTGGTCGACCTGGGCGAGCGGGCCGACGTGGCCCACGAACACGCCGTCGCCGGCATCCTCGACGCCATCGACGACGGCCGCGTGCTGCGGGGCGAGGTGCTCGCCCGCTGGCACGACTTCGTGGGTGCGGGGGACTGGTTCCGCCGGCTGGAGAGCGGGGTCGGTCGGCTCCGGGACCGGGTGTCGGCGATGTTCCGCACCGGGACGCGCCCGGAGGCGCAACTGGCGGACGCGGTTGGGGAGGGACTGGCCGCGGTCGTCGTGGATGCGCTGCAACGATCGCGGCGGGACACGATCCGCGCGTGGCAGGCCGGCCCTGGCACCCAACTGGTGTCGGACCTGGAGGTGGCCGCCCCCAGCGGCACCGCCGGGGACGCCCGCCGACTGGTCCAGGCGTGGCAGGACGAGGTGGTCGACCTCGTGCGGACCCAGGCGGCCGACAAGCGGACGTCGGCACGCATGCTCGCCCTGGGCCTGAACGGTGTCGCCGCCGCCCTGATGGTGGCGGTCTTCGCGTCCACGGCGGGCCTGACCGGCGCCGAGGTCGGGGTCGCGGCCGGGACCTCCGTGCTGGCCCAGCGGTTGCTGGAGGCCGTGCTGGGCGACCAGGCCGTGCGCACGATGACCACCCAGGCCAAGGACGCCCTGATCCGGCGGGTGCGGGTCCTGGTCGAGGCCCAGGCCGACGACTTCCGAGCCCGACTGGCCTCCCTGCGACTGGACCCGGCGGTGGCGGACCGCCTGCGCGAACAGATCGTGGAACTGGACGTGGCCCGCCGGGCGGCCGGGCTGTGACCGGGTCGGCCCCGCTCAGCGACCAGACCGACCCCACCGGTGGGGACCTGCGCCGACGCCTGATCGCGGCCCGGTCACTGGCCGACCTGGGCGGATCGCGGCTGTCCACGCCGGCCCGCACGGCTCTGCGGACCGTGCTGGACCGGGCGCGCGGTCGCCTCGCGGTCGCGGGCGACCACACGGTGGTGGTGCTCGCCGGGCCCACCGGTGTCGGCAAGTCCTCGCTGTTCAACGCCCTGCTGGACGTCGACCTGGCCCGGGTCGGAGTGACCCGGCCGACCACGTCGGAGCCGTTGGCGGCCGTCGTCAGCGCCGACCCCGTGGCCGAACTCATGGCCCACCTCGGGCTGTCGTCGTGGAACAACGTCGCGGTCCACACCCACCCCGAACTCGAGTCCCTGGTGCTGGTGGACCTGCCCGACCACGACTCCGTGGTGGTGGCGCACCGCCACCGGGCCGCCGAGTTGGTCGCGGTCGCCGATCGGCTGGTGTGGGTGGTCGATCCCGAGAAGTACGCCGACGCCTCGGTCCACGACGACCTCCTCGCACCCCTGCGCGCGCATGCGGGCGTCCTGACGGTGGTCTGCAACCGGATCGATCGCCTGGAGCCCGAGGACGCCGGACAGGTGCTCGCGGACCTGCGCACGCTGCTGGCCGACCATGGCCTGGGCGGGACCGAGGTGCTGGCCACGTCGACCGTCACCGACGTCGGGGTCGACGACCTGCGGACGCGACTCGCGGCGTCCGTGGCCGACCACCGGGCCGCCGGTGACCGGATCGTGGCCGACCTGCGGGGCCTGGCCGCCGACCTGTCGGGGGAGGTCCCGCCCGACGTCGGTGGTGATCGGCCGACGCGGCGCCACGACGCGCTGGTTGACGCGGCGATGACGGCCGCGGGTGCCCCCGCGATACTCGACGCGGTGTCGGCCACCCACCGCCACCGGGCGCGTCGTGCCACCGGGTGGCCACCGTTGCGGCGCCTGCAGGCCCCGGGGCGTGATCCGCTGGCCCGGCTCGGGCTGGCCCGGGACCGCCCGGTCGAGGGAGTCGGGACCCGGTCGTCGCGGGCCGTGCCGCACGGCGTGGCGACGGCCACCCTGGCCACCGCTGTCCGGACCCGGGTCGACGACCTGGCCAGCGGCTGGCCGCCGCGCTGGGCGCAACCGTTGGAGGACGCACTGGACGACGTGGTGGCGGACCTGCCGGTGGCCTTGGACCGCGCCGTGGCCGGAACCGACCTCGAGGACGCCCACGACCCGCGGTGGTGGTCGGCGGTCGGCGCCCTGCAGTGGCTGCTCGCCGCCGCGATGGTCGTCGGGGCGCTGTGGCTGCTCGCGGCCTTCGTGGTGGCGTGGCTGCAGTTGCCGGACCTGCCGATCCCCGACCTGTCGCAGGGTGGCCTGTCGCTGCCGTGGCCGACCGTGCTCCTGCTGGGCGGTGGTCTGCTGGGGTTGGTCGTCGGGGCGCTGTCGGGGTTGCCGGCCGGGGCCGGGGCGGCGCGCGCCCGACGGCGCGTGCGCCGCCGGTTGCACGACCGCGTCGAGGGCGTGGTGGAGGACGTCGTGGTTGACGTCCTGGAGGCAGAAGGGGCACGAGCGGCCGCGGCCCGTGACCACCTCGCCCGCATGGGGGCCTGACCGGGATCCGGCCGAGGCTCGCAGCGCGCGAAGGTGGGTCGCGGGGCGGGTGGTCCGCCCCGCCACGACGCCGGGGTGGCTGGGTTACGGTGCGGCTCGTCGCGTCGTCCGCCGGGCGGGGCGATCCCGCGGACGCGACCACCTGCCCAGCCCAGACGAGGACCACCACGTGACCACTGATGTCAGCCAGCGCATCGCCATCCTCGGCGGGGGACCGGCCGGCTACGAGGCCGCGCTGGTCGCGGCCGAACTGGGTGCAGAGGTCACGATCGTGGCCGACGAGGGCCTGGGCGGGAACTCGGTGCTGTGGGACTGCGTGCCGTCCAAGGCGCTGATCGTGGCGGCCGAGGCAATGGGCTGGATCGCGCGCAGCCACGACATGGGCGTGCGCCACACCGGCGTGGACAGCGATGAGGTCACGGTCGACTTCCCGGCCGTGGCCCAGCGCGTGCTGGCACTGGGCGCCAACCAGTCGGCCGACATCGAACGCAAGGTCTGTGGCGACGCGGGTGTCCGACTCCTGCGGGGGCGGGGGCGGATCTCGGGCTACCACGAGGTGACGGCCGACCTCGCCGACGGTGGCGAGGAGACCCTTGAGGCCGACTACGTGCTGGTCGCCACCGGGTCACGGGCGCGCGTGCTCCCGTTCTTCGAACCCGACGGCGAGCGTGTGCTGACCGGTCAGGACGTCTACGGCCTGCCGGAACTGCCCGAGCACCTGGTCGTGGTGGGGTCCGGCGCGACCGGCGCCGAGTTCGCCCACGCCTTCGTGCGCTTCGGCACCACCGTGACGCTGGTGTCGTCGCGCGACCTGATCATGCCGACCGAGGACCCCGACGCCGCCCAGGTGATCGAGGACGTCTTCGAGCGTCGCGGCATGACCATCCTGCGCAACGCTCGGGCCGAGTCGTGCACCAACCACGGCGACCGGGTCGAGGTCGGCCTCGCCGACGGCAGTTCCATCACCGGCAGTCACGTGCTCTTCACGGTCGGTCAGGTCCCCACCTCCGAGGACCTCGGACTGGCCCTGGCCGGCGTCGAGCCCAACCGCTGGGGCGGGATCGAGGTGGACCGGGTGGGCCGCACGACCTGCCGCTGGATCTACGCAGCCGGGGACGTGGTCGGCCGGGTCATGCTGGCATCAGTGGCGGCCATGCAGGGGCGGATCGCGATGTGGCATGCACTGGGCCAGGCCGTCACCCCGATCCGCTGGGACGCGGTTGCCTCCACGATCTTCACCGATCCCGAGGTGGCCACGGTCGGGCTGTCCCGCGACGAGGCCGAGGCGCGCGGGATCCCGGTCGTGACTGCGCGCCTGGACTTCAGCGGCAACCCGCGGGCGAAGATGGCTGACCACACCGACGGCTTCGTCAAGGTCCATGCGATGGTCGGGTCGGGGATGGTAATCGGGGGCGTGGTGGTGTCGTCGTCGGCGTCCGACCTGGTCCAGCCACTGGCCGTGGCGGTCCAGAACCGGCTGACCGTCAGCCAGTTGGCCCACACCGTCTCGGTCTACCCGTCGATGCAGGGCTCGGTGACCGAGACCGCTCGGATGCTGATGGCGGCCGTCGGCGGCGACCCCGCCGACCAGGCATGAGCGCCGGCACCGGACTGGGCCTGCTGGCGCTCGCGGCGGTCGGCGTGGTGCTGGTCGTGGTGGTGGTGGCGGCGTGGGCGGCGACGCGGCGTCGTCGCCGTCGGTGACCGCCGTCGGTGACCCCGATGCCGGGTCGGGGGGCGGGGCTCAGCCGTCGCTGATCGTGGCCACCACGGCGCCGGTCTGGACCGAGTCCCCGGCCGAGAACGCCAGGTCGGCCACCACGCCGTCGCGGTGCGCCGTGATGTTGTTCTCCATCTTCATGGCCTCCAGCACGGCCACGAGGTCGCCCGTGGCCACCTCGTCGCCCTCCTCCACGGCGTACTTCACCAGGGTTCCCTGCATGGGGGCCAGCAGGTCCTCGCCCGAGGTGCTGCCGCCACCGCCGCCACCGCTGGACCCGCGCCTGCGCACGGCGCTGTCACCGTCGGACGCCGCGGCGACCGCACCGGTGTCGCCGTGGATCGCCAGTTCGAGACGGCGTCCGTCCACCTCGACGGTGACCCGCCGTGGTTCGCCCGTGTCGCCGTCCCCGGCGGCCGCGGGGCCGTGGGCCTCCAGCGACGACAGGTCCCAGTCACGCTCGATGGACACCGTCGAGTGCGTGCCTTCCGCGAACTCCTCGTGGAGCATCGCGAGGCGACCGAAGCCGGCCGTCGACGGGATGCCCTCGACGACCATCTCGTCCAGCGCCCGCACCATCCGCATCCGGGCGGTGTCCCGGTCCGCGCCCCACACGATCAGCTTGCCGAACATCGAGTCGTAGGCCTGGGGGATCTCGAAGCCGGTCTCGGCCACGGAGTCCAGCCGCACCCACGGCCCCTGCGGTGCGCGGAACTCGGTGATGAGCCCCGGTGACGGGACCCAGCCGATGGCCGGATCCTCGGCGTTCAGACGCAACTCGATGGCGTGGCCCGTCAACGTGACATCGTCCTGGGTCAGGCCCATGCCCTCGCCCGCGGCGATCCGCAACTGGGCGTGCACCAGGTCGACGCCCGTGACCAGTTCGGTGACCGGGTGCTCGACCTGAAGGCGCGTGTTCATCTCCAGGAAGTAGAAGGTCTCGTTGTCGTCGTCCAGCAGGAACTCGCAGGTCCCGGCGTTGTGGTAGCCCATCTCGGTCGCGACCTTGATCGCGGCCGTGCCCATGGCCTCGCGCACCGCCTCGCTGATGTTGGGGGCGGGTGCCTCCTCGACCACCTTCTGGTGACGCCGCTGCAGCGAGCAGTCGCGTTCGCCGAGGTGGATGACGGTCCCGTCGAGATCGCCCAGCACCTGGATCTCGACGTGGCGGGGGTGTTCGAGGTAGCGCTCGAGGTAGCACTCGCCACGTCCGAAGCTGGCCGTGGCCTCGCGTTGGGCGGCCTCCAGGGCCTCGGACATCTCGTCGGCCGACAACACGACCTTCATGCCGCGGCCGCCACCACCGAACATGGCCTTCACGGCGACCGGATAGCCGTACTCCTCGCCGAAGGCGCGCGCGACGTCGGGGTCATCGGTCGGTTCGTCGGTTCCCGGCACGACCGGGACCCCGGCGGCCTCGGCCACGCCTCGGGCGGTCAACTTGTCGCCCATGGAGCGGATCGCCTCGGCCGACGGCCCGACGAAGGTCAGCCCGGCGTCGCGGACCGCCTCGGCGAAGTCGGCGTTCTCGGACAGGAAGCCGTAGCCGGGATGGATCGCGTCCACCTGGGCCTCGGCCGCCACCGCCAGGATCTTGTCGATGGCGAGGTAGGACTCGGCGGCCGGCGTCGGCCCCAGCAGGTGGGCGGCGTCGGCCGCGCGGACGTGCGGGGCATCCCGGTCGGCCTCCGAGTAGACGGCCACGGCACGGACCCCCAGTTCCCGGCAGGCACGGATGACACGCAGTGCGATCTCGCCACGATTGGCGACCAGGACGGCATCGAACACGGTGGGGCGGCTCCGGTTGTCGGTCGCGCGTCATGCTAGGCGCTGGCGGCCGAACCCGACCGTCGTTTGCCGCCAGGTGCGCCGGGTCCGGGTCGCCGGGTCGGCCGGCATCAGCGCGGTGGGCCGCCGGTCCGGTGCGGATGGGGCCGCCGTGGTCGCCGGGATCGTGGTCGGTCGCACGGGTTGTTGACTGGCGAACGACCGACCGTGCGGTCAGACTCGTGGTGGTCGACCCTGCCGTCGGCAGCCTCGGCCGTCGCGCGGCACCATCCGTGTCGCACGCGGCCAATCGGCCGGCCGCACCGACCGCGGAGCACACATGACCCGCCAACCCGTGTCTCGCCCCCTGGCCCGGCTCGCCCTCGCCAGCGTCCTCGGCCTGGGCGGGATCGCCGCGGCCTGTGGCGGCGCCGACGCCGGCCCACCGCAACCGCCGCCGGGTGTCGAGACCGTGGTGACCGGCACGAACGCCTTCGAGTTCGAACCGGCCGACATCGAGGTGGACTCGGGCGACCGGGTCGGCCTGGTGTGCGAGGGGTCGCTGCCGCACAACCTGATCATCGAGACCCCCACCGAGGACGCCGTCGTGGCCGAGTGCGGGGGGCTGGAAGCGGCCGACGGCGTGGTCGAGGTGCCACCGGGCGACTACGAGTTCTTCTGCAACATCCCGGGGCATCGCGAGGCCGGGATGGTGGGCACGATCGTGGTCGACTGACGCCCCCGTCCGACGAGGTCCGGGGGAATCCGGACCATCCCCGGTGCGGTAGCGTTGGACCCGCCCCGAGTGACCATCCCCGAGGAGACCAACCATGCTGCGTGGAGCCCCACGCCTGCTGCTGGCGGCCGCCGTCATCGCCCTGTCGGGCACCGCGTGTTCGGGCGGGGTCCCGGCCGGCGCGATCGGTGCCGAGCGCCTGGCCTGCCCCGAGGACAGCGACTGCTACGACCCGCCGCGCGCGCCGGGTGACGGCGGGAGCCTCGCGATGAACGCCGGGGACTTCTACTTCGACTCGTTCGAGGGCGAGGTCGCCGAGGGCGACATCCAGATCATGCTCGACAACGAGGCCACCGGGACGCACAACTTCGTGGTCGCCGGGGCCAACGAGGGCTCGGACGCCAAGATCGAGGCCAACGGTGGTGGCGAGGCCGAGGGTGTCGTCAACCTGTTCGCGGGCGAGTACACGTTCTTCTGCGACATCGCCGGCCACCGGGCCGCCGGCATGGAGGGCACGCTGGTCGTGACCCCCGAACTGACCCCGGCCCAGCAGGCCCTGGGCGGTTCCGAGGCGCCGACCGAGGGCTGAGCCCGACCGTCGGCCCGTGCCGCTGGCGCCGCGCTTGTTCACTTCAGCGGTGGCGCACCAGTTCGGCGACCGACATGATGCGGCGACCGTGCACGACCCCTTCCAGGCGCGCCGCGCGGCGCCACGCCGACGGGCTCGCCGATGGCTCCTCGTCCTCCGCGGCCGCGACCACCACGGGACGGGTGAGGATCGCCGCGACCGCGGCCAGCACCGCGTCGCCGGGATCACCACCCCGGACCACCTCCACCCGGATCGCGGGTTCGTTCGCGTCGCTCACAGGATCAGGTTCGTTCGCTGTGCTCACAGGATCGGGTTCGTTCGCTGTGCTCACAGGATCGGGTTCGTTCGCGTCGCTCACAGGGGCACGTTCCCGTGCTTGCGCGGCGGTCCGGGCTCGCGCTTTGTCGCGGTGAAGCGAAGTGCCCGGATCAGTTCGGCGCGGGTCGTGGCGGGCCGGATCACCGCGTCCACGTAGCCACGCTCGGCGGCGCGCCACGGATTGGCGAGGTCCTCCCGGTACTGCTCTTCGAAGGTGGCGTGGAGGTCGTCCGGGTCGTCGGCGTCGGCGAGTTCGCGGCGGTAGAGGATGTTGACCGCGCCCTTGGCACCCATGACCGCGATCTCGGCGGTCGGCCACGCCAGGTTCACGTCGGCGCCCAGGTGCTTGGACCCCATGACGTCGTAGGCGCCGCCGTAGGCCTTGCGGGTGATCACGGTGATCTTGGGGACGGTCGCCTCGGCGTAGGCGTAGAGCAACTTGGCGCCGTGGCGGATGATGCCGCCGTACTCCTGGTCGATGCCGGGCATGAACCCGGGCACGTCCACGAAGGTCACGACCGGGATGTTGAAGGCATCACAGGTGCGCACGAACCGGGCCGCCTTCTCCGACGACTCGATGTCGAGCACCCCGGCCAGGTGCTGGGGTTGGTTGCCGACCATCCCGACGGGCCGCCCGTCGATGCGGGCGAAGCCGCAGACGATGTTGGGGGCCCAGGCCTGGTGGACCTCGAAGAACTCGCCGTCGTCCACCACCAGCGCGATGACCTCGCGCATGTCGTAGGGGACGTTGTTGTTGTCGGGGATGATCGTGTCGAGTTCGTCGACCGGGCGGTCCGGGTCGTCCTCGGTGGGCCCGACGGGCGGGTCGTCGAGGTTGTTGGAGGGCAGGAACGACAGCAGGTACTGGATGTCGGCGATGCAGGCCTGCTCGTCGTCGGCCGCGAAGTGGGCCACGCCGGACGTGCGGGCGTGGGTCAGGGCCCCACCAAGGTCCTCCATCGTCACGTCCTCGCCCGTGACGGTCTTGATGACGTTCGGCCCGGTGATGAACATGTGCGAGGTGTCTCGGACCATGAACACGAAGTCGGTGATTGCGGGGGAGTAGACCGCCCCACCGGCACACGGGCCCATGATCGCGCTGATCTGGGGCACCACGCCCGAGGCCCGGACGTTGCGCAGGAAGATGTCGCCGTAGCCGCCCAGGCTGACCACGCCCTCCTGGATGCGGGCGCCACCCGAGTCGTTGAGCCCGATGATCGGCACGCCCATCCGGACCGCCAGGTCCATGACCTTGACCACCTTCTCGGCGAAGACCTCGCCCAGCGACCCGCCGAAGGTGGTGAAGTCCTGGCTGAACACGCAGACCTGGCGTCCATCGATCGTGCCGTGGCCGGTGACCACGCCGTCGCCCAGGATCCGGGTCTCCTCCAGTCCGAACTTGGTCGAGCGGTGCACGGCGAAGGCGTCGGTCTCGACGAACGACCCGTCGTCCATCAACAGGTCGACCCGTTCGCGGGCGGTGAGCTTGCCCTTGTCGTGCTGCTTGGCGATCGAGGACGGGCCACCGCCGGACTCCGCCTCGTCCCGGCGGCGCTGCAGTTCGTCCAACTTGCCTGCAGTCGTCTCTGCCACGGATGGACCTTCGTCACGACGTCAGGATCGGCGGGGCGCACCAGGGGGCGCCCCGCGCGGCATGCTAGGCGGTGCAGGGGCGACCGACCACGCGACGGACACCGCGACGGACACCGCGACCGACACAGGGGGCTGGCATGCACCTCCAGGACCTGGCCGGGGCGATCGAGGACGTTGCGTGGGTTTCCCGAGCCGTCGTACTGGACGAGGTGGACTCCACGAACCTCGAGGCCCGGCGCCGACTCGCCGTCGGCGCCGACACGGGCCTGGTGGTCGTGGCCGGCCGGCAGACGGCCGGACGGGGACGACGCGGACGGACCTGGCAGGACGTGGCAGGTGGCAACGTGGCCGTGTCCGCGGTGGTGGTCCTGCCGGCCGCGGGCTCGCTGGTGCCGCTGGCGGCCGCCCTGGCCCTGCGGACGACCCTGGAGGGCCTCGGCCTGCGGACGGCGCTGAAGTGGCCCAACGACGTCCAGGTCGTGGTCGACGGCGTCTCGCGCAAGTGCGCCGGCATCCTGGCCGAGTCCGTTCCCGGGGGACCGACCGTGCCGGACCGGGTGGTCGTGGGCATCGGGGTCGACCTCGACTGGCGCGGGCAGGCGCGCGACGAGTCGTCCGAAGCGTGGACCTCCGTGGCCGAGGCATTGGACCGCGACGTCCGGGCGGCGGAGGTCGTGCCCGCACTGGTGCGACACCTGGGGGACCGGATCGACTCGCTGGCGCATCGATCGGGCGAGGTCCTGGCGGACTACCGGGCCGCGTGTGACACGCTCGGACGGCGCGTCCGCGTCGACGGCGAGTCGCGCGTGCTGGTCGGCCGCGCGGTCGACCTCACCGACACCGGAGCCCTGGTGCTGGACATCGACGGCCGCGAGGTGGTCGTCACCGCCGGCGACGTGGTCCACCTGCGCTCCACCTGACCCCGCATGCAGGGCGAGCGGTGGCGTCACGGGTCCGTTCCTTCTGCCACGTGCGCTCATGGCGGTGTTCTCTGGTCGAACTGGGCGGCTGGTCGTGACATCGAGGTCGATCCTGCCACACCGGGGCGGGCCGCGCGATGGGGGATCGCCCCCATTCACCGGATGGCCGGAGCGTTAGGCTCGTGGGACCGCCCCTCGCCCCGCTGCCGGAGGTCACCCATGGCCCTGTCGTTCACCTTCACGGACGAACAGGAGGAGTTCCGCGCGCTGGTGAAACGCTTCGCCGACGAGGCCGTCGCACCCGCTGCCGACGACCTCAACGCGACCGGCACCTTCCCGGTCGAGCTCGTGCACCAGATGGGCGACATGGGCCTGTTCGGGATCCCGTTCGCCGAGGCCGACGGCGGCATGGGCGCCGACCTGACCACCCTGTGCATCGCCATCGAGGAGGTCGGCCGGGTCGACCAGTCGCTGGGGATCACCCTGGAGGCCGCGGTCGGGCTGGGCGCCACCCCGATCGCCACCTATGGCACCGACGAGCAGAAGGGGGAGTGGCTGCCCGACCTGCTGACCGGTCGTCGGGTCGCCGGTTTCGGGCTGACCGAACCGGGTGGGGGCTCCGACGTGTTCGGTGCCACCCGCACCACCGCCACCGTCGACGGCGACCACTGGGTCATCAACGGGTCGAAGGTCTTCATCACCAACGCCGGCACCGACATCACCTCGGTCGTCACCGTGATGTGCCGCACCGGCGAGGACGAGATGACGTCGATCGTGGTGCCGGTCGACACGCCCGGGTTCTCGGTTGCGCCGAAGTACCGCAAGGTCGGGTGGCACTCGTCGGACACACGCGAGATCGTGCTCGACGACGTGCGCGTACCGCTGGCCAACACCCTGGGGGAGCGCGGCCAGGGCTTCCGCCAGTTTCTCGCCACGCTCGACGACGGCCGGATCGCGATCTCGGCGCTGGCCGTCGGGTTGATCCAGGGCTGTGTCGACGAGTGCGTCCGCTACGCCAACGAGCGCGAGGCCTTCGGCAAGCCGATCGGGTCCAACCAGGGCGTGTCGTTCAAGATCGCCGACCTGGAAGTTGCCGCCCACACCGCCCGCCTGGCGACCTACGAGGCGGCCTGGCGCCGCGACCAGGGGCTGGACTACAAGCGCCAGGCCAGCATCGCCAAGCTCTACTCGACCGAGCAGGCCGTCACGGCGGCGCGCGAGGCCAGCCAGGTGTTCGGTGGCTACGGCTTCATGACCGAGTACCGGGTCGGCCGCTTCTACCAGGACGCCAAGATCCTGGAGGTCGGCGAGGGCACCTCCGAGGTCCAGCGCATGCTGATCGCCCGCGACCTCGGCCTGTAG